>JANYBQ010000035.1 GCA_025360705.1 Betaproteobacteria bacterium
CCTTGAGTTCGATAGGTCCAGCGACAGGCATTTGGGTCAACACTATAAGACGCAGACCCAATGCTGTAACAATTTATTTTCTTACGCTACAAGCTCCCTTGGCAGCACGCCTGGCGCGACTGGCTCACCAGCGATCGGTGATGTCGGCGCGCGTCAGGCGGGTTGATCCAAAAGGCGTGCATAAGCTGCTCGCGCCTGCACCAGATCGTTATCGGCCTTCACCTTTTCAAGCGCGTCTATGGCGGCCGCGTAGCGGCTTTTCGCCGAAGCAGTGTCCGCGGCTGACTGGCCGCAAAGCCGGGCCTGGCAATGCAGCGCGGTGGCCAAAAATACATTCGCGCCCTGCCGGCGAAACACGTCTACGGCCCGTTCGACCAGTGCCATATCGCCCGATTTGTCACCCATCTCCAGCCATGTTCGCGCGCATTCGATGACAAAGCCATATTTTTCGGCCAGCCGCAAACTGTCGTGCCAAAACTTCCGCCCCGCCGAATGGTTGCCCACGATCCATTGCGCCGTGCCTTGCAGCCGCAGCGCCTGCGGCAGCAGGAGCGGCATCCGCCGGGCGCATTGCAATGCGCGCAGACTGGCGCGCCGAGCATGTCGCAAAGCCGTCAAGCGGGATGCTCCCTGCGCGCGTTCGGCAATTGCCAAGCTGCAAGTTGCCACGGCCGTAAGAACCTCGACCTTGTCAAAGGGCCGGTCGAATTGCTCGACCTTTATGACGTGCAGCGCCTCGTCGAGCTCGGCCAGCGCTTCGTTGAACCGGCCTTGAAGAACCAGGCATTTGCCGAGCACGGACTTCTGATAGAGATAGTTATCCCAGGTGGGAATCTTGGCGGCCATCGAAACGCCCTTGCGCAGATTGGCCACCGCGACGTCGAGCGGCCCTCGGGCGATTTCGGCGTAACCACGAACCAGAAAGCCCCAACTCTCAAGTAGCGGATCACCCGCGTCCTGGCCGGCATGTATAAGTTCGTCGGCCATGGCCGCTGTCTGCACCAGGTCGCCCCGAAAATTAACAACCAGAGAGCGCATGAGGGTCGCGCCTCCCGCACGGTGCAGGTCGCCGGCATCGCGGTAGGTCGCCGCGGCCTTGCCAAGGTTGGTATCGCAGGCGTCCCACAACCCATCGAAAAAATCCAGAAACCCCAGCGCGAATATGACAAACGCGATGGCCGAAGGATTGTTCGTGCTCTGCGCGATTTCCCCTGCCCGGATGTGGTAGCTGCGCGACAACCGCCGCGCATTGAAGGTCATGAAGCCAAAGCCCAGACTACTCAGCCCTCTGGCCTCCGCCAACGCGTAGTGGCTCTTTTCGCCCGCATGCAATTCGAGCAGGCAGTCAAGCAGCATGCGCTCCTTGTCCAGGAAATGATCCATCCAGGACATGAAGTGGCAGATGGCGGAGATTTCATTCGCCCACTCGACATCCAGGTCGCGCTTCGCCGGCACGCCCAGCCAGCGTCTGAGCCGCCGCGCGAAATGGGCGGCGAGTTGTCCGGCAATGGCACGGCGGACGCCCCAGCGCGTCGTGGGATAACGAAGACCCAGTTGCGCCAAGGCGCGCCTGAATTGCTCCAACGCTCGCTCGTAATGTCCGGTCCCGTAAAGCGCGGCGCCGACCTTGCGCGTCAGTGCCGCGCGCTGCAGCGGCTTCAACCTGTTTCCGAAGGCCTTCAGGTATTCGCGTTCCGCTAGACGGAAATGCTCCAGCGCTTCCGTGTCCGCAGCCATTTTTCCGGCCTGGTCACCCGCCTTGAAAAGATACTCCTGGGCCTTGTCGCTGTCCTGCGCGCAGGTGTAGTGGTGGGCCAGCAGGCTGGTGAATTCGTCCAGGCGATCTTCGAACAGCATTTCGATTGCCTGGGCAACACGGCGGTGAATGACGCGTCGGCTCTCGGCAAGAATGCTTCCGTAGGCCGCCTCCTGCACCAGCGCATGTTTGAAGATGTACTCGATCTCCGGCAGTTGCTGACGCTGACGGATGAGTTCCGCATGCTCGAGTTCGGCCAGGCTGCTGCCCAGATTCGGCTGTGCCTTGCTGATGACCTCGAGCACGCGATTGAAAAAACTGCGCCCGATCACCGACGCCAGTTTCAGCGCCTGCTTGACGTCCTCTTCCAGGCGGTCGATGCGCGCCAGAATCAGGCCCTGAATGGTGTCGGGAAGCAGTACCTGGTCCACCTCTTTGACCAGTTGCCACGACTGATCCCTGGCATCGCGAACAAGAACGCCGTCGCTAACCAAAGAGCGAATGACTTCCTCCATGAAAAACGGATTGCCTTCGGTCTTGCGCAGAATCTGTTCGTGCAGCGCGGCCGGAAGATCCAGCGCACCGATCAGGTTTGCCATCAGCTCGCAGCTGTGCAGCTCCGTCAATGGCGAGAGCACGATCTCGCGCATGCGCCCGCCCGCCTGTCCGGACGCGAACTGCCGCACGCGCGCGCAGGGTCCTTCCGGGTCAGGCCGCGTAGCGAAAAACGCGAGCAAGGGCGTGCTGTACGTCAGTGGCAAGAGATGGTCGATCAATTCGACCGAGGATTGGTCGGCCCAATGCCAATCCTCAAGCAACAGCACGACCGGTTGTTGCCGCGCCAGAAGCTCGAACAACTGCCGCATGCACAGAAAAACCTGGCGCCGCAAGCCCGGCCCATCCAGGTATTTCACCCGCTCTTGGTGCTCGGGGGACAAACGCAACGCGAGCAAGGGGGCCAGGTACGGCAACACTTCGGGCGTTCGCTCCGCGAACAAGCTTGTCACGCCCAGCTCCAGCTTGCGCCAGCTGTCGTCTTCAGAATCGTCGTCGCCAATGTCGAATTGGTCCTTGAGGATTTCAATAAACGGCAAATAGCTCAAGCTGCGCCCGAATGAAACCGCGCGCCCCTCCAGCCAGAGGATGTCGCCGCGAGGCAATTGGCGCCGGACTTCGGCCACCAGCCGCGACTTGCCGGCGCCGGGCTCCCCGGACAGATTCTGC
>JANYBQ010000041.1 GCA_025360705.1 Betaproteobacteria bacterium
CATTTATTATTATCTGTTGGCCCTTGGTGCTTAGTTTTAAGCTTGCGGCCACCGGCTTGGTGACAGGCTCGCTGGCTGTGACGCCACGTTGCTCCAATGCATCCAGGCGCGCCACATCGAAGCCCAGGACCGACCCCAGTAGTTCGCGGTTGTGTTGGCCGAACGCGGGCGCGGGCGCGGCGATGGCGGCCGCCGTGCGGCTGAAGGTCCACGGCCGCCCGATTACCAGCCGTTCGCCGATCCGCCGTTCGGGTGCGAACGCCACCGGCTCCAGAAAGCCCCGCGCACGCAGATGCGTATCGTGATGGACATCGCGCGCATCGAGCACCGCGTGCGCGGGGATGCCCGCGCCCTGCAGCGCCTGCATTGCCTGCGCGCGGCTGCGCCCGCGCGTCCAGTCGGCGATCGGCGCGTCGAGCGCGTCATGGTTCTCGTGGCGCGCCGCACGGTGGGCGAAGCGCGCGTCCGCAGCCAGTTCGGGCTGACCCATCAGCGTGCACAACGCGGCCCATTGCGCATCGCTCTGCACGCTGAGCACGCACCACTGGTCCTCCCCCGCGCAAGGGTAGCAACCCTGAGGGGCCAGCCAGGGATGGCGATTGCCAATGCGCTCGCCCTGGCGGCGGTTGGACATCCAGTCCAGGATGTATTCGCTGGTCGTGTAGCAGCCGATCTGGTACATGCCGACCTCGATCCACTGGCCCTGGCCGGTGCGACGGCGCTGGCGTAGCGCGAGCGCGACGCCCGACAAGCAGGCGTTCGCGGCCAGAAAGTCGATATACGAAGCGCCGGCCTTGGACGGCGGGCCATCGGCATACCCCGTGATATGGGTGAGGCCGTGCGTCGCCTCCTGCGTGGTGGCTTGCGCAGGGTATTCAGCGTACGGCCCCGCTCCATGCCCGTAGCCGGTGTTGGAGACCATGATCAGGCCGGGCTGCGCCGCGCTCAGCGTCGTGTATTCCAGGCCCCACTTCTTCATCACACGCGGAGTGAAATTCTCCATCACGATGTCGCTTTTCGCGATCAGCGCACGCAGGATGTCACGGCCTTCGGCCTGGCCCAGGTCCAACACCAGGGACTTCTTGCCACGGTTCACGGCGTTGTACATCGAGCTTCGGTTCCAGGAATCCGCGCCGGGGTCGGCATCCGCATAGACGCCATTCATGCGTGTGACGTCGAGCCGGTCCGGCCCCTCAATTTTGATCACCTCCGCGCCCAGGTCGGCCAACATGGCGCCCGCAAACGGCACCGAAAAGACCTGGCCCAGATCGATCACACGTACACCTGCCAGCGGCCGGCGCCGGCCGTCGGCGCTTGATGCTGGCTCACCTTGCTGCACGCGGCCCGGAATCGGGGATATGGCCATGCGCGTCAGATCGCCAAAGACGCGCCGAGCCGCACCGCGCCTGGTCGGTCCAGCAGCGCCTGCGCCACCAGCCGCCGATGTTCGATGGTGGTGCCGCAACGCAGGCTCCACGACGCGATCCTGCGGTACCAGAGATGCAGGTCGAACTCGAGCATGAAGCCCATGCCGCCGTGGATCTGCTGGGACGATCGCGCCACCACCACGCATTTATCGCTGGCAAAGGCTTTGGCCTGGGACGCCTCGACACTCGCCGGCAGTCCGTTCTGCAGGCGCCAGAACGCCTCGCGAGTGAGCAGATCCACCCCATCGACGGCGATCAGCATATCCACCAGCAGGTGCTGGATCACCTGGAAGGCGCCGATCGGTTGTCCAAAGGCCTCCCGCATCTTGGCGTGCGCCACCGCAAATTCCATGTCGCGGCGGGCTGCCCCGGCCATCTGGGCGGCCGTCGCCAAGGCGGCGAAATCACACAGGTCACGTGCCAGATTTTTGCCGCCCGCGACGATGTGTTCCGCAAGCACTTCAACCGCCTGAAAAGACACCCGGTCCTGGCCATCCTTGGCGGTAGGAACAAGAGGCAGGTGCTGGATGCCTGCAGCCTTCGGATCCAATAGCGCCGCGCTCACCTCGCCCACATCGTCCTGGAACAGAACGAGGCAACGGTCCGATATCCTGAAGTTGTCCACGAACGTGCGCGTGCCGGTCAGCCGCCAGCGCCCGCCCTCACGCCGGCCGATTAACCCTGCGCCAAGTGCATCCCAACGGCCGTCGGGACCTTGTACGGCATACGACAGGATCGCGTCTCCGTTCACCATGCGCGCGATCCAATCAAGTTGCTCGCCGCTGCCGTACTTGGAAAGCACGTATGCCGCGACCGTCGCCGAATGCAGCGGCACGGGCGCAAGATGACGCCCGGCTTCCTCCAGCAGCAAGCCCAGGTAGGTCAGCGGCAAGCCCTGTCCGCCATGGCGCTCGGGCAATGCAATCCCCAGCCATCCAAGTTCCGCCATCTTCTTCCAGAGCACGCGAGAATAAGCGGTCTCTTCCTTTTCCGAAGCCCGCACCAAGTTTGGCGGACACTCGGCAGCCAGGAATTTGCGCATCGTGTCGCGCACCGTCGCTTCTTCTTCATCCAGCAGAACGTCCATCGATCAAATACTCCCAGACCCAAACCAGATCGTCATTTGCTCGGGCGCGGCAGATCGAGCGCATTGCGCGCGATCTGGTTGCGCATCACCTGCACGCTGCCGTGATTGACCGTCGACTGAAATGCGCCGAGCTGGCTGTGCGCGAACAGACCATTGACCACGGTGTCCGGCGAGCCGTTCAGTAACTGGCCGAAGGGCCCCAGGATCTGCGCAAATACTTCGCTGGTGCGCATGCCGTGTTCGGGCGCGAATACTTTTTCGGCCGCCCCCTCGTAAACGAATTTCCCGCCGCGCTGCTCGATCGAGATGCTGCGCATCGTCATCAGCCGGCAGACCTGCGCTTCGATCCAGCTTTCGGCGACCTTGTCACGCACCACGTCGTCATCGCGTAGAGCCCCGGCGCGCGGGTCGTCCGACTTGAGCCAGTTCACCAGGTCCTCATCGCGCAGAACCGACAGCAGATAGCGGAACGCCCCGACCCGGTCCAGGTTGAGCCCGCGTTGTGTGACGGCCCATCCATCGCCCTCCTCGCCCAGCCGGCACGCCAGCGGAACTTCCACGTCGTCGAAGAACACTTCGTTGGTACGCTCCTCGGCATAGGTGGCGTTGGGGGGAGGACTTGGTTCGTTCTGCAGGGTCAGCAGAGGGCGTACCGAAATGCCCGGTGAGTTCATGGGGACCAGCAAGACCGACAGGCCCTTTTGCCTTCGCGATGCCGTATCGGTACGCACCAGCAGGAAAATATGCGTGGACACCTGCGCATTGGTAGTGAATATCTTCTGGCCGTTGACAATGTACTTGCCGCCTTCGCGCGTAGCGCGGCAGCGCACTCCGGCCAGGTCCGAGCCGCACGTCGGCTCGCTGAAGCCCAGGCAGAAAACGATTTCGCGCCGGATCGCGCGTGCAATGTAATACTCCTTTTGCTCCGGTGTGCCAGAGGCAATGATGGCCGGGGCGCCGGTGCCGCCACCGCCCACCACGATCTGCGCCGCGCGATAGAACTCCTCCTCGATAACGAACTGGGTGGTGCGGCGGCCGCCTTGTCCACCGTATTCCTTGGGCCAGCTGTGCGCGACCCAGCCGCGCTCGCGCAGCAGCGCGAAGATGCCGGCGGCACGGGGCCCGAAGCCGCGACCGAGTTTGGATGACGTAAGGTCTGCAAGGACTTCAGGCGTGCAGTGTTCCTTGATGAACGCCTGCACGTCGGCTCGGAC
>JANYBQ010000042.1 GCA_025360705.1 Betaproteobacteria bacterium
CAACATGCCCAGCACCAGGTAGATGGTGATGATGGCCGCCGCGATCAGCAGGGGCTGCGACGACAGCGATTGCTGGAACGCGTTGGCCGTGCCTTCGAAGCTGCCGCGCACGGCCACCGGCACGCCCAGCTCGGCCATCGCATTGCTGATTGCCTCGGTAGCCTGCGACAGCGATCCGCCCAGCGGCAGGTTGAAGCTGATGGTCGATGCCGGTGAGCCGCTCTGGTGGCTCACCGCCAGCGGCGTGTTGGTGGTCTCCACCCGCGCGAAGGCCGACAGCGGCACCTGTGCGCCGGTCTTGCCGGTTACGTACAGGCGCTTGAGCGTTTCCGGCCCCTGCAGGAATTCGGATGCCAGCTCCATCACCACGCGGTACTGATTGAGGGGGTTGTAGATCACGCCGACCTGGCGCTGGCCGAAGGCGTTGTTGAGCGTGCTGTCTATGGTGCCGACCGTCACGCCCATCCGCGCCGCGGCGTCGCGGTCTATCACCAGTGAGGTTTGCAGCCCCTTGTCCTGCTGGTCGGTATTGACGTCGGCCAGTTCGGGCAGCAGCGAAAAGGCATTGCGCACGCGCGGCTCCCAGGTGCGCAGGTCTTCCAGGTCGTCGGCCTGCAAGGTGTACTGGTACTGTGCGTTGGCCTGCCGCCCGCCGATGCGGATGTCCTGCACCGGCACCAGGAACAGGTTGGCGCCGGGCTCGTGCGCCAGTTTGTCGCGCAGCCGCGCCACCACCGCGTCGGCCGACACGCCACGCTCGGCCAGGGGTTTGAGCGTGATGAAGAAGTTGGCCGAATTGCGCTGGCCACCACCCGTGAAACCGTTCACGTTGGCCACCGCCGGGTCGGCGCTCAGGATGCCCATGAACTTGTCGAGCCGCTGGCGCATGATCTGGAACGAACTGCCCTGGTCGGCCTGCACGCCGCCGAAGATTCCGCCGGTGTCCTGTTGTGGAAAAAATGTCTTCGGAATCGTCGCATAGAGGTTGAAATTGAGCGCCACCACGGCCACCAGCGACAACAGCGCGACCGGCTGATGGCGTAGCGTCCAGATCAGGGAGCGGCGGTAAGCACGCACCACCATCCGGTGCACGCGTGCCAGGGCCCGCCCGATACGGCCCGGCTCGCGTTTGCGCTCGCGCGGTTTCAGCAACTGGGCCGCCATCATGGGCGTGGTGGTCAGCGACACCAGCATCGACACCAGGATAGCGGCCGACAACACCACTGCAAACTCGCGAAACAGCCGGCCCACCACGCCACCCATCAACAGGATCGGGATGAATACCGCCACCAGCGACAGGCTGATCGACACCACGGTAAAGCCGATTTCGCGTGCTCCCTGGTAGGCCGCCTCGCGCGGCGTCAGTCCCTTTTCGATGTAGCGCGTGATGTTTTCCAGTACCACGATAGCGTCATCCACCACGAACCCCGTGGCGACGGTCAACGCCATCGCCGACAGGTTGTCCAGGCTGTAGCCGCACAGGAACATCACACCGAAAGTGCCGGCCAGCGATACCGGCACCGCAACCGCCGGAATCAGCGTGGCGCGCCAGCTGCGCAGGAACAGCAGTACCACCAAGATCACCAGCCCGATCGCAATCGACATCGCGTTCTCGACCGCGTGCAGCGACGCCCGGATGGTGGGCGTGCGGTCGCTGATGACGTTCAGGTCGATCGCCCGTGGGATCGACCCTTGCAGGCGCGGCAACAGGTCGCGCACGCGTTGCACGGTTTCGATTATGTTGGCGCCGGGTTCCTTCTGGACAAACAGCAGAATGGCTGGTTTTCCATTGGCGGCTCCATAGTTGCGCACGTCCTGCACCGAATCCACCACATCGGCGACGTCGCGCAGTCGCACCGCCGCGCCGTTGCGGTAGGTCAGCATGACGGCGCCGTATTCGGCGGCGACGCGGGCCTGGTCGTTGGCGCCGATCTGCCAATAACGGCCGTTGCTTTCCAGCGCTCCTTTGGGGCGGTTCGCGTTGGTGGCCGTGATGGCCGCGCGTACGCTGTCCAGTGCGATGCCGTTGGCCGCCAGTTTGTCGGGATTGAGCTCGACGCGCACCGCCGGCAGCGCGCCACCGCTGACCCCGACCTGCCCCACGCCCTGGACCTGCGACAGCCGCTGCGCCAGCACGGTGGACGCGGCGTCGTACATCTGTCCACGTGTAAGCGTGGCGGACGTCAGCGACAGGATCATGATCGGGGCGTCGGCAGGGTTCACCTTGCGGTAACTCGGGTTGCTCGGTAGCCCCGTCGGCAGCAAGGTGCGCGACGCGTTGATCGCGGCTTGCACGTCGCGCGCCGCGCCGTTGATGTCGCGGCTCAGGTCGAACTGCAGGATGATGTTGCTCGACCCCAGCGACGAACGCGATGTGATCTGCGTAATGCCGGCGATGGCCCCCAGCGCGCGTTCGAGCGGCGTTGCCACCGTGGCGGCCATGGTCTCGGGGCTGGCGCCGGGCAGCGATGCATTGACCGAGATGGTCGGGAAGTCCACCTGCGGCAGCGGTGCGATCGGCAACAGCTGAAAACACAAGGCGCCGGCCAGCGCCAGGCCGATGGTCATGAGGGTGGTGGCCACCGGCCGCGCGATGAAAGGCGCCGAGATGTTCATCACGGGCCTTCAGGATCGGTTGCGCCCACGGCCACGCTATGCCCTTCGCGTGCGGCGCGTTCTTCCGCGCGGCGTGCGCGCCAGGCTTTGACGCGCAGGGCCTGGCGCGCGAAGCCGAGGTAAATAA
>JANYBQ010000068.1 GCA_025360705.1 Betaproteobacteria bacterium
GATACAGATAAGGCAGGTAGCTCCAGCGCACGCGCAAGGGACTGCTGGACGAGAGCAGATAACGCGGCAAGTCCCGAAAGACCGATGGGCTATTTACAGGAATACAGGCGTAGTTGGCGAAGGTGCCGGCGTTGCCGAAAGACGCCCCGCCAGCCGCACCCGCTGGGTCATACACCGTGACATGGTGCCCGTCGCGCAGCAGCCAGTACGCCGACGACAGGCCCACGAAACCCGCACCAATGACTGCCACGTTTGCCATGTTCACCAGCCCGCAATGCGGAAATTCGATTGAAAAAAGGGACGGGGGCCACTACGGCCCCCGCCCCCGAGCGCTCAAGCGCGATAACTTTGTTGCTTATTGGATCGGGTACGGTGCGCCGGCTTTGAAGCCGTATACCGTGATCGGTGCCTTTTCCAGGTTGCCCTTGTCGTCATAGGCGTAAGTGGTCACGATACCCTTGTAGCTGGATTTGTACAACTCCGCGCCCACTTTCTGTGCGTCAATAGAATTGGTCTTTTGCATGGCCTGCGCCAAGAACATGGTCTGGTCGTAAAACGAAGCGGCGTATGCATCGGGATCCTGATTGAAACGCTTTTTGTACGCGTCACGGAATGCAGGCCCCGCAGCGACCTTGTCGAGAATTGCCCCGCCCTGGGCGCAGAATACCGTGCCGTTTGCGGCGTCGCCAGCGAGTTTGCCGGTTTCAACTACACAGATCGAGTCGCCGCCCAGCAGTTTGGCCGTCACGTTGAGGCTCTTCATCTGGCGCACCATGGGGCCGGCCTGACCGGCATAACCGCCGTAGAAAATCACGTCAGGCGCCTTGGATTTCAAGGTGGTCAAAATGGCACTGAAATCGGTGGCGTTATTGGTGGTGAATTCCTGCGCGACGATGGTCAGGCCCAGCACCTTGGCTTCCTTGATGAACTCTTCCGCCAGACCCTGACCGAACGCGGTGCGGTCATCGATCACACCGGCCGTCTTGGCCTTGAGCCCCTTCACGGCGTACTGTGCCATGCTGCTGCCGATCAGGTTGTCGCCGGCAATAATGCGGAACAGGTTCTTGTAGCCGCCCATCGTGACTTTGGGATTGCTGCCCACCGTGGACAGGATGGCACCGCTTTCGCTGTATATCTTGGAGGCGGGAATCGCCACACCAGAGCAATACGGCCCCATCACGTACTTGATGCCCGCATCGGTCAGCTTTTGCGCCACGCTGACGCCAGCCTTGGGATCGCATTGGTCATCTTCGGACTGCAATTCGAATTTCAGCGTCTTGCCGGCCACCACGATCTTCTTGGCATTGAGATCGTCAATGGCCATGCGAACGCCGTTCTCGTTGTCCTTGCCGGCAAAAGCGTTCGAACCCGATAGCGGGCCGGTATGGCCGATTTTGACCACCTGGTCTTGCGCATGGACGGCGCTTGAGGCGCCCAACACCAAGGTCAGCGCGGCAATAGACAAGGGAAGAAGTTTGGATGACATCATTTCGCAATTTCCTAAATTAAATAAGTGGACGAAAAAATCCAGAGGCACGTCAGATGCGAAACACGCCGCATAGCAATGTCTGAAACCAGTCGTGCATCGAATCACATTTCTCGCACGCGTGTTAGCGGATTAACCCCTATGCGCGCAGACTAGCTGCAAACCGCCAGCCATGCTGGTCAGTTCGTATTGACTGCTGTTTTTCGATCGATCCTCCATTGCGAAAACCAAGGTTCAACACGCTAAATACTGTCAGCAAATTACTTATGCAACTTCGCGCGTAGCCTGCGGGGTTGCTTGTTGATTCGGTCGGAGTCCGCCGAGGCAATCGTGTAGTTCCAGTCATTCTTGAGGTCTCCCACCAACTCCTTTTTCTTGGTGTCCACCGATATGACCAGTTGGCCGCGTCGCTGAAACTGCTTAGCCCGCATATTTCACGCATATGCCACTGTATGGCCGGATTGGTGTGAATTTGATGATTGGCGGCCTCAAACCTTGTGTTCAGAGGCCATTGCATGACGTGGG
>JANYBQ010000070.1 GCA_025360705.1 Betaproteobacteria bacterium
GCGCGGCGAAACGCTTCTTCTCCCCAGGGATACCAATCAACCGGATTCCCGGCGTGCTGCCGGAGATAAGGAGAAGTTTCCAGGGACAGTCGATTCGGCATGCATCTACCTGATATTTACCCTGGCATCTACCCAGCGGGCGGGTAGAACGGCTGCTTTCCCGTTGCGTGGTCCGTCGCATCGACGATCGAAATCTTCCCGCCGTGGTTAGCGATGGAACGATTGACCTGCCGGTCCATCAGCTCCTGAATGGCCGCGCCAAACTCGGCGGCGGACCTTCCTTGCGTGCTGGTGTGGACAGTCACCCCCAGGATCGCCGGCACCCAGCGGTTGATCAGCGCACCGCCCGCCACCAGCCAGCCGAACAAAACCAGTCCCAGCAGCAACGGCTTGATACCGGCCTTTCGGATCGCACCCAAATGGGTGGCCAAGCCGAGCGCGGCCATCGCCATTGCAAGCAACGCGGTGTCAACCTCGATCATGACGGTGACCGCCTGCGCGGGCAACCAATCCAGCGAGTTGAAGAGCACCACGCCGACGAAGCCGAAGGCGAACCAGGGCACGGCCAGATTGCCTGGCGCCGTTGTGGCGTGACGAACAGCTTTGTCATCTGCCTTGCCGCGCGCCGCGTCCCATTTCAGCCACGTCGACAGCGCGAGCAGAAAGGGCGCCAGCATCATCACGCGCACCATCTTTGCAATCACTGCAGTGTCGGCCGCACCGGGCCCCACCGAACGTGCCGCGGCCACCACCTGGGCCACCTCGTGGATCGTCGATCCGGCATAGATGCCGAAGCCGCTCGCGCCGCCGGGAAGCAGCAACCAGTGCTGGTTCAGTTGGTAGAGCAATGGGTACAGAAAGATCGCCAGCGTGCCGAATACCACGACGGTGGCGACTGCGACGGTCGCCTGTTCCGCACCTGCCCGCACCACCGGCTCGGTTGCCATCACCGCGGCGGCACCGCAGATCGAGCTACCGGCACCGATCAGCATCGCAGTCTTGCGGTCCAGCCGAAGCCATCGCGTGCCGATGAAACAGGCGAGCGCGAAGGTCGAGCCGAGCACCAGGGCGTCGATCGCGAGGCCGGCGATACCTACGTGCACCATGTCCTGCACAGTCAGGCGTAGGCCGTAGAGCACCACCCCCAGGCGCAGCAGGTTCTGCTTCGAGAAATTGATGCCGGCATCGCTCGTGGCGGCGAAGCGGGGGTAGATGGTGTTGCCGACGAACATGCCGAGGACGATTGCCAGGGTCAGCGCGCTGAAGCCATGCTGCTGCAGCCAGCCGATGCGGCCGAGCGCCATGCCGGCGGCAGCGAGCGCGCCGCTAACCGCGAGGCCCGGAAGCAGGCACAGCAGGGCCTGCGTGGCCAGTACCGCAGGAGTGGCTTGGGTTGGTGTGGTCGCGGATGCGGTCGGGGTCATGGCGCTTGCATGCAGTGTCGAGCGATCAGCTTGGCGCGGTTGCTACGAACCCGTCGGGCGCGTGCCGCAAGGTGGATCGGCTTGTCCTCTTCCCGGGCGCGGCGAAACGCTTCTTCTCCCCATGGATACCGATCAACCGGGCTCCCGGCATGCTGCCGGATATAAGGAGAGGTTTCCAGGGACAGTCGATTTGACATGCATCTACCTGATATTTACCCTGGCATCTACCCAACGGTCTGATAGAACGGCTGCTTCCCCGCTGCATGGTCCGTCGCATCGACGATTTCCACGATTTCCGGGGCGACCCTTTTCACCATGACTTCGAAGCCCTGCCTCAGGGTCACCTGAGAGGATGCGCATCCCTGGCAGCCGCCGCTCATGCTGATGAACAGCTTGCCTTGGCGGACATCCACAAGTGAAATCTTCCCGCCGTGGTTCGCGATGGAGCGATTGACTTGCCGGTCCAGCAGTTGCTGAACGACCACGCCAAGCTCGGCGTCGGACCTTCCTTGCGTGCTGGTGTGGACAGCCATCTCCAGGATCGCCGGCACGCCGGTGAGTAGCTGCGTCCGGATGGTGTTGGCGGCTCTGTGAAACCGCGCAAATATGGCTTTGAGAGCGCGGTTTTGTAGTGGGTTGGAATTTCGTGAGGAGGACACGTCTGG
>JANYBQ010000107.1 GCA_025360705.1 Betaproteobacteria bacterium
CGTAGTTGTAGCCTTGTTCCGGGACCAGTATCTCGATCCAGTCGGCGTTGGTCGCGCCGCACAAGACGTGCAGGTTGGCGAAGTTCATCAGGGGGCTGGCGGCGTGGTGCGACGCTACCTTGACACCCATGGATTCGCATAAGGCAGCGGTTTTCAACATGCCGCTCACGCCGGCCTTCCAGTACACGTCGCACAACACCATGTCCAGCGCATTGGCGCGCAGGTAATTGGCCGCGGCGAAGGTATGTCCGGCCACGGTCTCGGCGCCGATGATGGGGATGCGCAACGCGCGGCGCAGTTCGGCATAACCCTCGATGTCGTACTGGGACACCGGTTCTTCGAACCACGCAAAGTCGAGGTCCTGCAACACCTTGCCGACCTTGACGGCGCTGATGCGGTCATAGGTCTTGGCCACGTCCAGCATCAGCGTGAAATCCGGCCCCATCGCTGCCCGGACGGCGCGGCAGAGTTCGATATCGCGCGCGGGATCGTTGAACGGGTGCAGCTTGTAAGCGCGGTAACCTTGTGCCCGGCAGCGCCAGGCTTCCTGCACGTAGTCGTCGATCGACTCCAGCGCCGCCGAACTTGCATAGGCCATGATCTTGTCGTTGCGTCCACCGACCAGCTTGTACAGCGGCAGATCCAACATTTTTGCGACCAGGTCCCACACGGCCACGTCCACCGCGCTGATCGCGAACACCGGCACGTAACCGGCGGGTTCCAGTTCGACCATGGATTGCCAGATGCGTTCGCGGTTCATGGGGTCCTGTCCGACGACCCTGGGCGCGATGCTTTTGACGATGGCTTGTGCAATGCCGGCGCCCGGCTGGCCACCATGGGCCCTGGCCATCGAATACCCCTCAAGCCCGGTGTCGCTTTGGACAACCGTCAGCACAATTTCCTGCGGAGATGCAAAACGCTTGGCATGGATCGGCACTGCGGGCTGCTCGAAACAGACCGTTCGGATGCTGGTAATGCGCATATCTGGGGCCGTCCTAATCGACTTTGACGTCGAGCTTGCGTGCCAAGTCGCCCCACAACTTCAAGTCGTTCCTGATGGTGAGAGCGAATTCCGCCGGCGTGCTTGCCACCACGTCGTGGCTGCTCTCCACCAGCGGGCCACGTACGGCCGGGTCGCGCAGGATCTTCACGATCTCGGCGTTGAGTTTGGCGATGATCTCGGGCGCGGTACCGGCAGGCGCCAGCAAGCCGTACCAGGCTTCCAGCACAAACCCTGGATTCATGGCCTCTTTCATGGTCGGCACATCGGGCAGCAACTCGTTGCGGTTGGTACCGGTTACAGCCAGCGCGCGCAGCTTGCCGGCCTTGACTTGCGGCAAGCCGAGTTGCATCGCCGGATACGCGAACGCGGTCTGGTTGGATACCACCGACATCACCTGCTCGGCGGCGCTTTTGTAAGGGATATGCACGATATCCAGGTTGCCTCCATTGGCCTTCAACAATTCGCCGCTGAAGTGCCCGATGCCGCCATTGCCGCCGGATGCGTAACTCAAGGCGCCGGGCTTGGCTTTGGCCATCGCAATCAGGTCGTTCACGGTTTTGGCCGGGGAGTCGGCCGGCACCACCAGCAACGCGGGGATACGCGAGGTCAGCGATATCGGCGCGAAGTCTTTTATCGGGTCGTAGTTGACCTTGCCCAGGCCAGGGTTGCCGACCAGTTGGGTCGCGGTAAAAAGCAGGGTGTAACCGTCCTTGGGCGCACGTGCGGCCAGTTCGTGGCCTATATTGCCGCTCGCGCCAACCTTGTTCTCGATCACCACCGGTTGCCCGAGGCTGGTAAGCCTGCCGGCGACGGAACGTGCGACCAAGTCCACGGCGGAGCCCGCAGGGAACGCCACGATGATGTGAATGATGCGGTCCGGGTAGTCCGCCAACGCCGCCAGTGGCAGGGTCAGCAGAACAGACGCCAGCCAGGCGCGGATATTTCCAGGTAGTAACTTCATATTGTCTTGTGTGGGCCCGTGTGATTGGTCCCGCATTGTGAACAGGAGCCTGCCTTGAGCATAATGAAGTTTGCCATCGGGCGATAACTGTTACCAAGGCTGAAACATGGCGGCATTCGATTTTGATCTGTTCGTAATTGGCGGCGGCAGCGGCGGTGTGCGCGCGGCGCGTATGGCAGCGCAGCGCGGTGCGCGTGTCGCGCTGGCGGAACAAGGCGGCACCGAAGGCCTGGGTGGCACCTGTGTCAATGTCGGCTGTATTCCCAAGAAGCTGTACAGCTACGCCGCGCACTACGCGGAAGGCTTCGAGGAGGCGCGTGGATATGGCTGGGAGGGCGAGCCTTTCAAACTCAACTGGCAAACGCTCAAGGCCAATCGCAAGCGCGAAATCAGCCGCCTGAACGCTGTCTATCTGAACCTGTTGATGGGCTCGGGCGTACGCGTGATGAATGCGCATGCCCGGCTGACCGGCCCGCACGAGGTTCAAGTGGATGGCGAAAGCTGGAGCGCGAAAAACATTTTGATCGCCACCGGTGGCACGCCGCATGTGCCGGACATCGTGGGGGCCGAACTGGTGGTCACGTCCAACGCGATGTTCGACCTGGAGCCTTTCCCGCGGCGCCTGCTGGTGGTGGGCGGCGGCTACATCGCCTGCGAGTTCGCATCCATCTTCAATGGCCTGGGTGCCAGCGTTACGCAGCTGTACCGGGGTGAGCAAGTGCTACGCGGGTTCGACGACGACGTGCGCCACTTCCTGGCCGCCGAGTTGCGCAAGACCGGTGTCGACCTGCGGCTGGTCGCCGACGTCGGCCTGGTCACCAAAACCTCGGACGGGCTTGAAGTCCTTGTTACCGGGCACCGCCCCGAGCCGTATGCCGTGACGGTGGATACGATCCTGTATGCAACCGGCCGCGTACCCAATGTGCAAGGCATGGGACTGCGCGAACTGGGTGTCGTGCTGGGCCGCGACGGCGGGATTGCGATCGACGAAAATTACCGCACCTCGGTGCCGTCGATTTATGCGTTGGGCGACGTTACGGCGCGGGTGCAATTGACCCCGGTGGCACTGGGCGAGGCGATGGCGCTGGCGGATCACCTGTTCGGCCCGGCCGCCGGACGGCCGGTGCGCGGCATGAGTTACCAATTCATCCCGACCGCTGTCTTTACCCATCCTAATGTCGGCACGGTGGGTTTTTCCGAAGCCGATGCCAGAGCGCGATTTGGCGCGGTCACGGTGTATCGCAGTGAATTCAAGGCGTTAAAACACACACTCAGCGGCAGCAGCGAACGCACCCTCATGAAACTGGTGGTGGAAGACGCCACCGACCGTGTGGTCGGCCTGCACATGGTGGGAGCCGACGCCGGAGACATCGTGCAGGGATTCGCGGTGGCCATGAAAGCCGGCGCGACCAAGGCCGTATTCGACAGCACGATTGGCATCCATCCCACTGCGGCCGAAGAGTTTGTCACGATGCGGGAGGCGGTGAAGGCCGCCGCCTGACATTGCGGCTGCCGTCGTTCTGGACACGACCGGAAGTTAAAAAGTCCCCGGATACCCGCCGCCGTCGGCCAGGATATTCTGGCCGGTTATGTAGCCCGCATGCTGGCTGCACAAAAAGGCGCAGATGGCGCCGAACTCCTGCGGTGTTCCAAGGCGTTTGGCCGGTACGGTGTTGCCACGTGCTAGCAGC
>JANYBQ010000154.1 GCA_025360705.1 Betaproteobacteria bacterium
GCCGCGAGCGCGGGGCTAAACGGTACGTGGGGCGCACCTACCAGCACAACCGGTCCTGAACGCGCATGAGCCAACGCTGGAAGCAGAAGCCGCCACTCGTTCTGGCCGCTTTGGGCCTGCAAAATTTCCACCATCGCCCCCACCGGCCAGCCGCCACCGGGCAATTGGGCATCCAGCGCTGCATGGCCGGTAGCCAGCACCGCGCCTATCGGGTTGGCGAGTTCATCGGCATGCCAGAGGACAGCGCTTTCAGCAAGAGCAGCGAGGGAAAGCCTGGACATGGAGGGGAAATGGATGCCATAAATACTGTACGAATTAACAGTATATTCCCAACCCGGCGTTATCTGCAAATCCCTTTCTGGAAGCCTTTTCAGCGCCCATCAGGCGGGCAATGGCAAGCCCATGGTCAGCACCAATACGATCAAAACACCATACGGAAACGCCACCGTGGGCCGGCAGGCACTGAGGGCGTATTCGGCCAGCAGCCCGGCCATTCCCTTGCGTCGGGCGAGCCACGCCGTATGCAGCTGGAACGCCTTGTCGCCCGGCCCGTCGGCGGTATCGGCGCTGCGCAACTGCTCCAGTTCCAGCAGACGCTCGCCCAGGCGCGCCTGGTAGGTTTTAAAAATACCTTCCTGCAACCATAAAACCAGCAACACCGCGCAGACCAGCCAGGTTCCCATCTCCAGTGCGAAGCCGGCGAAAAACAAAACCACCGCCACCAGCTTGACGATCAAGGCGCCGCTCTCGTAACGCTCATAGTTGTTTTGCAGGATGGCCCACTCCTGGCCGAATGCAGTCTTGGTGTCTGTCATGTTGTACTCACGTTCATAAACCGTCCCATCATCCTCTCAGCGTACCGCCGCACGCCCGATTTCCGGCCAGCGCCGATGCAAATAAATCCAGGCGAAGAGCCCGATGCACAGCATCAGAAGCGATGCCGTGGCAAGCGCCAGCGTGGAATGCATCACCAGTGGCGCCACCACACCGGCAACCAGACCGTTCGCGGTCGACCCTATAAACATCTGCAGCGAAGAAGCCATGCCGCGACGTTCCGGATGCAAATCCAGAACCAGCAGCGTTACAACCGGCACCATCAAGGCCCAGCCAAAAGCAAACAGCGCCAGCGGAAACAGCGCCCAGGACACATGGGCCTTGAAAAAATAATTGGCCACCAGATTGATCAAGGCCGCCGTCAGCATCACCACGAATCCATGGCGTATCTGCCGTTTGGGCGCAATCTTTCCGGCCAGACGGCCACTGAGCCAGGCGCCCGCCATGATGCCGCCGATGGTGAGCAGGAAAAACCAGAAAAACCGGGTCGGCGCCAGCTCCAGATGGTTGCCCAAAAAAGCCGGAGCACTGAGCACGTAAAGGAAGCTGCCATTAAAAGGTACACCGCTGGCCAACGCCAGCAGCAGAAAACGTGGGTCCATACCCAATTGCCAGTAACCGCGCAACAAGTTGCGCGCATTGAACGACTGGCGATGGGTGAGATGCAGGGTTTCGGGCAACAAGCGATAGTTGGCAATCCACAGGGCTACACCGATAGCTGCCAGGAACCAGAAGATGCTGTGCCAACCGGCCAGCACGAACAACCAGCCGCCGACGATGGGCGCTATGGCCGGCGCGATACCAAAATAAATCGTCACCAGACTCATGACTTTTTGCGCCTGCGAGGGCTCGAACATGTCGCGGATGATGGCGCGCGACACCACGATGCCCGCGCCCGTGGACAAGCCCTGCACCACCCGGAAAAACACCAGTTGTCCGACGCTTTGCGACAAGGCGCACCCCACCGACGACAGGGCAAAAATCGCCAACCCCCACAACATCACCGGCCGGCGCCCGAAGCTGTCCGAGATCGCGCCGTGAAACAGGCTCATGAAGGCAAAGCCGAACAAATACGCCGACAGCGTCTGCTGCATCTCCACCGGTGACGCTTGCAAGGAAGCGGCAATGCCGGCAAACGCGGGAATGTAGGTGTCGATCGAAAACGGACCTACCATGCCCAGCAAAGACAACAACGCCGCGAGCGCCCAACGAGGCGCGCGCCAGAGTTTTTGCGCGTCAGGATTCATGCAATGGGTTCACCGCCGTCAAGCTGCCAGCGCGGTTGCCTTGACGCGTTCCAGCACTCTGAACAGGTGATCCACCTGGGTTGCAGTGAACAAGCCATCTGGTCCCTGCGGGGCATAAGCAGTAAATGGTGGCTCATACAACAAGCTCGCCTCCATGAAACCACGCTTGGTCAAATGGAGCACCACCAGATTCACAAACTCCATCTGATTACTGCTCCATGTCTTGTCGGCAACAAATATGTCCAGTGCATCGGTGGCCGCCTGGCGGTCCAGTCCTACCAGTGATCGGATGAAAAGACCCAGGCCTCTGGACTCCTGGCGCGCGCGGTCGATGTCTTGTGCGGTTCCAACACCGCTCTCGGCCAACATATGTTCAAGCTCCGCCAAGTCGGCCTGCGTCAGCGGTTGGTTGCGCCGCAACTTGTGCAGCGCGATGTGATCTTCGTGCGCGCGCAAAAAGGTTCTGACTTTGACACGAAAGCGCTCGAAATCGCCGGAGCCACCGCCGATGGATAAAGCCACTTCGACGGCTTCACCCAGCACATCTTCGAAATCGGTGTAAACGATTTTGCGGCTTTTCTTGTCCAGCAATTTCACGAGTGCACGCAAGTGACGACGCGCCTGTTCCAGCATGGGAATGGTGACGTCGCGCCACCACTCTTCGCCCGCAATCGCGTCGATCAAATGCATATGCGCACTCACGGCAGGAATGTTTTCCAGCTCGGACAGGCGCTCTGCTATGTCGCGCACGGTTTTCACCATGCGTCCAAAACCCGGCTCGGCACGCAAGACACATAGCTGGATGCGCAACATCAGCAAGTCGAAGCGCTTGGCGTCTTCGTCGTCATCGCGCACCACGGTTGGCAGACCGGACAAATGGGTACTGATGTCCTGCGATTGCTCGGTGCCAAGATGCGTCCAGGCATCGGCGGTGCTCCAGGCTTCAACCCACCTGCGCTTCGGTCGGACCACGAAATTGTCCATTTGCATGCCCGCAACGATGCTGTGCAGCAGGACTGCCGTATCGCGCCGGATGATCGCTTCTGTCAGGCGCACGCCGTCCGTGGTGGAGGCATCACCCGCCATCTCACCGCTGCCGGCCAATGAGGCATCCAGGGCCGTGATGAGTTCCAGCCGCGCATTGAACAGGCGTTGGCCAAGTGGCTGGCCCGCTGCGCCTTCCGTTCCTGGCAGGTTCTGGCTGAAATATTCCAGGTTCTGGCAAAAGTCGAATATCAGGAAGTCGCGCTTGTCCTGCCCCGGGCCAAACAGCTCTTTGCACAACCGAGTGCCACGCCCGATCATTTGCCAGAACTTGGTCTTGGAGCGGACGATCTTGAAGAACACCAGGTTCAGCACCTCGGGCACGTCGATGCCGGTGTCCAGCATGTCCACCGAGATGGCGATATGCGGAGCCTTGTCCTTACCCGAAAAGTCGTCGATCAGGCTTTGCGCATATTCGGTCTTGAAGGTGATCACGCGCGCGAACAGCCCGGCGTGCTCCGGGTAGTGCACGTTGAAGCGCTGCGCGATGAACTCTGCATGGGCGTTGTTCTTGGCAAAGACGATGGTCTTGCCGAGCCGGTCGCCGCCCGCCACCTTGTGGCCGCGCCTCATCAGCGTTTCCAGCACCTTGTCCACAGTGTCGGCATTGAACAACCACTTGTTCACCGCCTCCGCGTTCACCTCGTCCGGCACGCCACCCTCTTCTTCCCAATCAAGCGATTCCCATTGCTCCTTTTCGTCCTCGTCCAGTTCGGCGTACTTGATGCCTTCGCGCTGGAACCGCAATGGCACGGACACCGCTTTGGGCGGCACCAAGTAGCCTTCAGCAATTGCATCATCCAGCCCGTAGGCATCGGTCGGCACGCCGTTTTCCAGGTCGAAAAGGCCATAGGTGTTGCGGTCGATCTCGTCCTTGGGCGTGGCCGTAAGACCCACCAGCAAAGAGTCGAAGTACGCAAAGATCGCGCGGTACTTCTGGTACACCGAGCGATGCGCCTCGTCGATGATGATCAAGTCGAAATGCCCCACGCCAAAGCGGCGCCGGCCATTCTGGGCCTCGTTGATCAGCCCCATCATGGTCGGGTACGTCGATACGTACACCCGCCCTTCCACATACTTTTCGGTCACCAGATTCACCGGCGAAGCATCGGGCAAGTGCGCCTTGAAAGCGTTGACCGCCTGGTTGACCAAGGCCACACGATCGGCCAGAAACAAGATGCGTTTGGCCCAGTTGCCGCGCATCAGCAGGTCGGCCAGCGCAATCACGGTGCGGGTCTTGCCGGCCCCTGTGGCCATCACCACCAATGCCTTGCGTTGTTTGTCCTGCTCAAAGGTTTCGGCGATGCGGCGGATTGCGCGATGCTGGTAGTGGCGCTCCACGATGCAACCGTCAATGGTCAGCTCACTTAGCGGCTTGCGCGATTGCCGGCGCTGCACCAGCAACTGCAACTCATCTTTCTTGTGGAACCCCTGCACCACGCGCGGCGGGTACTGGCTGTCGTCCCAGAACCAATGCTCGTAGCCGTTGGTGTAGTAGATCAGCGGGCGCTGGCCGAATTGCGTTTGCAGGCAGTCGGCATACAGCTTGGCCTGCTGCTGGCCCGCACGTGCATCACGCCGCGTGCGTTTGGCTTCCACCACGGCCAGCGGCTTGCCATCGTCGCCCCACAACACGTAATCGATGAAGCCCTTGCCCTGGTTGTTGGGCATGCCGGCCACTTCGAACTCGCGGTCGCGTGGCTGGTCCAGCGCCCAACCGGCTTCCTTGAGCAGCAGATCGATGTAGAGGTCGCGCGTCTGCGCTTCGTCGTAGTTATGGGTGTCGGGTTGCGCGTTGTTGATGGCCTTGGCCGCCGCCACCTCCGCACGCAGGCGTGTCAGCTCTTCGTCCAGCGCCGCAGCTTTGAGCTGCACGGCGGCCACGGCGGCATCCCGGTCGGCGAGATCTTGCGCCAGCTTCTGCAGCGCAGCCTGGGTTTGCGCCGCCGTGCCGGCATCGGGCTGCGGCAGCAGGTCGGTGCGGAACTGCAACGCCGGATTGGGCCGCTGCGCGGCATTGCGGCCGTAATGCCGCGCGAGCCAGAACAACACGTGAAACAGCTCGCGCAATACCGCCAGCGCGTCACCTGGCGCCACGGCCCGCGCACCATGCACGGCGGCGTTGCCTTGCTTGCGGATGACATCCATCTTGGCGTGCAGCGCGGGGCCAGTCAGGACTTTAAAAATCGGTTCGAACAGAAAGGCTGAAAGGTCGGCTTTGTAGGGTGTATTCAGGCTGTTGTCGACACGGAACAACCAGGCCACAGCTAACTCCAGCGTGCGGCGCGCGTAAAAGCAGGCAGCACGTGGATCGGCTGTGCATGCCTTTTCGGCACGCATGGCTTCCGCAAAAAGCTCGGGCCATCCTTGCTGCAAGAAGCTGAAGTTGGAAAGGTGGCCGTTGGTCATGCTTCAGTTCCCGTTGATGGCGTGCTCGGCATCGGCCAGCTGGCGCATCAGCTCGGCGAAGGGCGGAGGCTCGGACATGAACATCGGCCGCATGGTGGCGTAATCCTGCGCCAGCGCGGGCTGTCGCGCTTCGGTTGGGACCAGCCGAAAGCTACCGTGTCTTGCCAAGTCGTAGCGCGCCCAGCCGCGGGCGAACACACGACTTTTCCAGTCCACCACACGTGCGCACTGCGCCCGGTCGGCCAAAAATTGCGAGGCTTGGGGATGCCCCAGCAGCTTGGCCATGTCGAAGTAGTGCCGAGCGTATCGGGCTGGTGTAGGCGACTCAGCCGGGCGGTGAAACTCCGAATGCAGGATGGTCGCCTTCTCCCAGAACGTGCGCTGCAGTTCCAGTGCTGTGACTGTGCACGCCCATTCCTCGAACAGCGCCGGATAAGCGTCCGCCAGCAATGGACGAACCGGGTAACTTCCGGTGGGCTGTTGGTCGGTCAAAGTGCCCAACTCCAGCTTGACCTCGCGCGCCACATAGGCAAAACCGCGCTGGTTGGTGACGGGATAACGAAAGTAGAGGATGGGCGACTTGGCATCCGCATCCAGCTCGTAACGCAGCCATGTGCCAGCCGACGGCTCGCCCAAGGCGTAGGTTATCGCTTTTTCAAGTAGAGGAAAAACGACCTGCTGCGCCTTCTCCCCGCACAGGCGCTGCATTTCCAGCACTGCTGCGTCGCGCTTGACGCGGCTAGTCAGCGCATCAAAACCGGTCGCGTCGGCACCCACGAATTCAGGCACCAGGCACAAGTCGATGTCTTCTGAAAAACGGTCGATCACACCAAAGACCTTGGACAGCGACGTACCACCCTTGAACACCAGGTACGGTGCCCGCGCAGGTTGCGCGAATAGCAGCCCCAGCAGCCACGACACCCAGAAATCCTTCTCCAGAATGACCGCCTCCATATGCAGGCGTAGCGCCGCATCGTCCAGTGCCAGCTTGCGGTCATCGGTTGAGAGCGCCAGGAATTCGCTCTTCATGGCTGCGCTACTTTCCGCAAATGAGCGTGCATCCACTCCGGTGCCAACGTCAGGTCTTGCAATATCTTGGCGCGCTCGTCGGCTGGCAGGCTTTTGCGAAGGCGCTCGACGCTCTGCGGCGTGATGTGCGGCGGCCCCAGACTGCGCAACGCCTGTATCAAAAGCCCCGAGAGCCGGCCTGCAGCAGCCATATTGCGGGGTGTGGTGCGTTTGAGGTTGATCTCCGTCGGCCCCACCTTGACGCTGCGCGTAGCACCGTCCGTGAGAAACACCACCTGAGCCGGCACCTGTTCCGACAAGCCCAGCAGATTCGCCGCATACACGCCCGTGGGCTGGAGTCGCAGACCGTCCTTGCGTTCCAGCGCCTGCGAGATCGACTCGATGGCCGGCCACAGAGTGCCCAGCACAGGGTGTACACGCGGCACGTCGTACAGACCGCGTCCCAGCAGGCGGATGGTGCCTACCGCCTTGTGTCGCTTGAGCGCCGTCGCTACAGCAGTGCGCGTGCCCAAGTCGGCGAAGTCAGTGGGCGTGAACACCCAGCCAGGTCCATGCGACAGGATACGCTGCAGTACTTGGGTGTCTACGGATTCGGTGTGCTTGGCCATTTTTGCCACGAAAAATAGCATTTATTCGTGGCAAAAGCAAGCTTGATAATTTTTCGCCACGAAAAATAGCCAGTTTTCGTGTCCGCAAAACGGAGAATTTTTCGGACATATGCGTCCGCCTAAAACGCACCTGGCTCGGTGAAATGACGCAGTGCTTCAGCCGGCAACATGCCAACAATATCTGCCAGCGCTATCGCCGCGTTGGGGGCGGTGCGGTGATAGGCCGTGTCATGCGAGGCACGCTTGACTTCATCGAAGCTCATTGGCCCGCAATAACGAACAGCCCACTCCAGGCTTTCACGCTCGGCCGAGCCCAGCTTGTTGAAGTCCGCATCGCGCAGAGGAATCAGTTGCTTCTTGGCATACCGCAGCGAGGAACGCAAATCATCGTCCGCAAACTGGCTGATCAACAGTTCGCCGCTCAAGACCTTGGTGGCGTCGTAGGCCGCCTGCGGCACGGGGCCCATCGGTAACGCACAGTGGGTCTCGCCGTAAATCTGGCGCCCATGCTGTTCCAAATGGCGCTTGTCCCCGAAGTACAGCGCCTTGAGCGTCTTGTACAGATCGTAATCCGGGATGCGCTTGGCGACAAAGATCAATGCCTCCAGACCTATTTCGGCATCCAGTTGGCCAAGCGCTTCGAAGCTGTACGCCTTCG
The DNA here is from genome assembly GCA_025360705.1 of Betaproteobacteria bacterium. Classification (GTDB taxonomy): domain Bacteria; phylum Pseudomonadota; class Gammaproteobacteria; order Burkholderiales; family Burkholderiaceae_C; genus CAISIP01. Next base: position 7,830 of record JANYBQ010000154.1, read on the forward strand.
CTTTGGCAGGTGCCGCAGCGGAAACTGCTGATCGGGTCAATTCGCCTCGGAAGGCTTGATGCTGTAGCGAGGCGAACAGAGCATCGAGTTCGGTCAGCGCGGCGCGGTGGGTGGCTTTAAGGGCTTCAATGACATGAATACGGGTAGCGAATATTGCTTGCTCCTCCAATGAAGGTAAATCAATGCTCAAGCATTTGAAATCCCTCAGCGAAAAACGAGCACGTGTTGCTTCAATCGTGATTTCTGCAATTTTCCAACGCCCAACGGACGAGTTGAGGAAGAACGACACGTACTCGGGGCTCGCAATCGTCTTGTCCAAACGAATTCGAACTACATCTTGAGTCACGATCGCCGGAGGTTCGCCCGACGGATATACAGCAGAAATTCCTGGCGGGTCTCCGACCTTCGCAATCAAAACATCGCCCGGCTGCACCGCGCAAACCCGGAGACTTGCACCTTTCTTTTCTGAGACACAAACGCGACTCACACGGCGGTATTCGCCATTTCGTATGTCTCTGATGTAGACAACGGGAACACCGGTCTCTTGTAACTCGCTTGTCAGCAAATCACTTCCAAAAGGCCCGTTGACAAAAGACCCGCGAGACTTTTCCGCAACGCTTTTCAACCCCAGCCCAGTAGTTCGTTCCATCAATACAGTTACTAAATAGATGATAATCGCCATGCTTCCTCTTCAACTCATGAAGGTGGTGATCATGGCAAGAAAATCTGAACGGCCGTCGTTGGTGCTGACACAAGAACAGCGGATTACGCTGCAAGAACTTGCCGCTTCGCGGGTAGCGGCCATGCGCGAGGTGGAGCGTGCCAAGGTGATGCTGGGCTACGCCGATGGTGTTTCGATCACCGAACTGCAGCGCCGTCTTGGGTTCAGCCGACCAATGATCTACCGGTGCGTGGACAAGGCACTGGCCGCAGGTGTTCAGATGGGTCTCAAGGACAAGTACCACCGGCCACACGAGCCCGAGATAAGCGACGCAGCCAAGGCTTGGGTGGTCAGCATCGCATGCACGAAACCCAAGGATCATGAGCTGGCAGCCGAGTTGTGGTCGATTTCGGGACTGGCTCGGTTTATTGGTGAGCACGCGCAGGAGGCAGGCTTCCCCCGTCTGGCCAATGCGGGCAAGAGCACGGTCTGGCGCATCTTGGACGATAACGATATCAAGCCGCACAAGATTCGCTACTACCTGGAAAAGCGTGACCCGGAATTTGATCGCAAGATGCAGGAAGTCCTGATGGTCTATCGGGATGTTTCGCTCTACACCGAAGGCGCGGTTCACGATGCGCGGCCCAACCCCATCTACACCGTCAGCGTCGATGAGAAGCCAGGTGTTCAAGCCATCGGGCTGACCGCTCCCGATTTGCCACCGGTACCGGGAAAGGCAGCCAGTGTCGGGCGTGACTACGAGTATGTTCGTCACGGCACAGTGTCCATCCTGGCTGGCATCGACCTGCATTCCGGGCACATCTTCGCCAACGTCGAGGACCGCCATCGCAGTATCGAGTTCATCTCTTTGCTCAAGCAACTCGATGCACACTACCCCGACGATGCCATCATCCGCGTCGTGCTGGATAACCACTCAGCCCACATCTCCAAAGAGACCATGGCCTACCTCAGCGGGCGTCCCGGCCGCTTCGAATATGTTCATACGCCCAAGCATGGTTCTTGGCTCAACTTGATCGAATGCGCCTTCTCCAAAATGGCGCGTACCTTCCTTCGACATATCCGGGTCACATCCAAAGACGATCTGAAACAACGCATCCTCAAAGGCATCGCAGAGATCAATGCGTCGCCAGTAGTATTTCGTTGGAACAAGTTCGACCTCGGTGTGGCTTAATATGTATTTGTTTTAGTGGAACG
>JANYBQ010000175.1 GCA_025360705.1 Betaproteobacteria bacterium
GATTTATACCGACGTGCACGGTCGGGCCAAGGTGCAATTTCACTGGGACCGCCTCGGCAAGAACGACGACAAGAGTTCATGCTGGGTGCGGGTCGCCAGCCCTTGGGCGGGCCAGAACTGGGGCAGTATTTCCTTGCCCCGGATCGGTCAGGAAGTGGAGGTCGATTTTCTCGAAGGCGACCCGGACCGGCCGCTGATAACCGGGCGCGTCTACAACGGTGAGCAAAAGCCGCCTTATGTTTTGCCAGACCATGCGACGGTGAGCACCAACAAGAGCCGCTCCAGCAAAAGCGGCGCGGCGGAGAATTTCAACGAACTCCGTTTCGAGGATGACAAGGGCTCGGAGTACGTGTGGTTCCAGGCCGAAAAAGATTACCACCAGCTGGTGAAGAACGACGCCACCTTGCTGGTGAAGGGCAAGCAGGACCGGGTGGTCAAACTGGACCTGACGGAGCAGATCGACGGCTCGGTCACGACTAAGATCGGCAAGGACTCGGTGACCGAGGTAGTCGGCAAACACAGCCTCAAGGTCACGGACGACATGATGACCGAGTCGGCCAAGTCCATTTCCCAGAAATCGGGCATGAAGATGGACGTAAAAGTCGGAATGGACCTGGGCGTGGACGCGGCCATGAATATCCACCTCAAGGCCGGCATCAACGTGGTGATCGAGGCCGGCGTGATGATCACGCTCAAGGCTGGAGCTTCGTCCATCGTCATTGGACCCGCCGGCATATCGATCGTCGGAACACCCATGGTGATGATCAACTCGGGCGGATCGGCGGGTTCCGGTGGCGGCGCTAACCCCAAGCCGGTGCTGGCAGTGACGGCCCCAGTGGACCAGAAAGACCCGATTGCCTGAGATGAGCGATCTTCTGAAGACGAAGATGGGTGAGTCGGTCGCGACCAACTGGCCCGAGTTGAATACCAGGCTTGGAAGCCGCGTAGGCGAATTCCTGGACCTGGCCCTGGGCAATGCGTCTACCCATGCGATCGCGCAAAACGCGGCGATTCAGCGTTTCGTCAACCTCTGTTGCGCGTTCGGTCCCAACTTCGAGCGGCGACCCGAGAATGAATGGGCGCTGGCCATACTGGCCGACGAGCGCCTGGGGGAATGGATCAAGCTGCACCAGTTGGTCGTGCGCGGCGCGACCGAGCTAAAACGCCGTCCTGCCGACGGCCGCGCTACCAGTGACCAGCTGCTGCGCGCCGATGGCGCATTGCTGGGGGCGGTGGACCAGCAAGAGCGGGCCATCAACAGCGAATCGATCACGCTGGCGCGGCTCGCCTGCGATCTCGAGGCGGTCGATATCCGCTTGCTGGAAGTCGATTGGCGCAATGAATACCGCAACATCGACGGCACCTGGCAACTGGTTCCGGTAATCGGCGCCGCTTCCTCGATCCGGATCGACCCAGCCCATCCCGCGCCCGCCATGGTGTGTGTGCTGACACATGCGCCGGCAGCCGGTCCCCAAGCGCGTTTGCAAATCCGGCTGCTGACCCATTCCGTATGTGACCAGGACTGCCATCCGCTGGTGGTGTTTGCCGGTGATCACGGCCTGTGGTCGTGGCAGGGGCATAACGCGCGTGCCGTGAGCTGGATTGTCAACGCCCACCCACCGCAAGCCGCTGCGAATGGGTTGGGCACCACCCTGGTGGAGGAAACCGTGCCGCGCACCAGCCTGCTGCAAGCCAGCACCTGCGGCTTGCGCGACGAAGGCGTGCCGGTGGGGTCGCTGCATACCCATGTGTGGGCTTATCCCGCGGATCAGTGGCTGTTCGTCCTGCAACGCGAGAACGGTCCCGAACTGCGCTGGCCCCGGCCCGACAGAACAGCGGCGGAACCTTCCTTTTTACCGACCCGCTGCCGGATCGAACGTGATGGCGTGTTGCAGCCATCGGGGCGCTGGGCGCAGGCGTTCAACGACACGCTCGACCCCGCACTGCTATGCGGGTTCGACGCGCTGTTCGTGGCTTGGCAGGAGGCAACAACCGACGCTTCCATGACGCTTACCGCAAGCCTGTTGTCGGGGCGTTCCACTGTCACGTGGGGATGGCGTGACGGTGCGCAGGGGTTGGCCGGCGCGCCGCTGATGCGGGTGCTGGGCGACTTCGACCTGCACAACGCGATCGACCTGTTGCTCTCGGGCGAGATCGTGCTGGGTGTCACGCGCACGCGTGTACGTCTGCGGGTGATGGGCGACGGCGTCATGAAGCAGCAAATCGCGCGCGAACACGCCGTGCCCGGTTTGCTGGATACCTTGTTGCCCGCCGTTGCGCGCTGGCGCTTGGACTACCGCATCGAATTCGATCCGATCGCAGTTGAAGAAGGCGCGTTGTGGAGTGAAGCGGGCCCTTGCAGCGGAGCCATCACCGGTGAAGCCGGCTTGCGCCCGCGTGTCACCGGGGGCAGTGGCTGGCAGTGGTATGTGCGCCTGGACACCGAGGCGGTTGCGCTCCCGATCTGTGTCCACGATCCGGTGTTGGGGCAGACCCGCCGCACATTGACGCTGCTGCCGGCACTTAAATTGCTTGACTGGAATCTCGGCTGATGGACCGGCTGCTGCTGATGCGCCTGTATGTCCAGGGCTGTTCCGCCGAAGCGCTGATCAACGATATTCCGGTGGGGCGCGTCAGCCCCGGCGTCGGCGGCCTGAGTTTGCCGGTGCATGAATACCTGCTCGATGGCGCCAACGAGGTCAGTCTGGTGATAAACCCTGCCGCCCCGGGACTGAAAGCCGCGCCGGCCTTGCCCCGGCTCGCCGAGGGCGTTGTGGGGGCCCGCCTGCGTCTGCTATTGCCGCGCATCGGCCAGGTGGGCAGCGAGCTGGAGG
>JANYBQ010000213.1 GCA_025360705.1 Betaproteobacteria bacterium
CTTCCGGATGTATCCGGCCTTCGAAGTTGCGGTTGCCGGACAGGACCGCGGCCACGACCAGATCCTTGTCGGCGATGCGCCTGGACACGTCGTCGGGCAGAGGGCCGGAATTGCCGATGCACGTCGTACAACCGTAGCCGACGATGAAAAAGCCGAGCTTTTCCATGGCATCCATCAGACCCGCCTTGTTCAGGTAATCGGTGACCACCAGCGAGCCCGGTGCCATGGAAGTCTTGACCCAGGGCGCGGCCTTTAGACCCCTGGCCACGGCATTGCGAGCGAGCAGTCCGGCCGCCAGCATCACCGCGGGATTGGATGTGTTGGTGCAGGACGTGATCGCGGCGATGACCACGGCGCCGTCCTTCAATACGAAGTCATTGCCTTCGATCGACACCTGGCTCGAGGCGTTAACTGAAGCGTCATGCTCGACGGTGATGTCGCCGCCCTCATTTTCGAAGCGTTGCACGGCATTCTTGAGCGGCTTGCGGTTGGGGGCCATACCAACCAGATTGGTTACGAAATTGTTCTTCATGTCCGACAGCAGCACGCGATCTTGCGGGCGCTTCGGACCGGCCAGCGACGGTAACACCGTGCCCATGTCGAGGTGCAGGGTGGCGCTGTACTCGGCTTCTTGGTCGCTGCGCCACAGGCCTTGCGCCTTGGCGTAGGCTTCGACCAGGCCAATCTGTTCCTCGCTGCGCCCGGTCAGGCGCAGATAGCTCAACGATTCGCCATCGATGGGGAAGATGCCGCAAGTGGCGCCGTATTCCGGGGCCATGTTGGCGATTGTCGCGCGGTTGGCCAGCGGCAGGTCATTTAAGCCGTCGCCATAAAATTCGACAAATTTTCCGACCACGCCGAGCGAACGCAGCATCTGCGTGACGGTTAGCACCAGGTCCGTCGCGGTCGCTCCTTCAGGCAGCTTGCCGCTGAGCTTGAAGCCGACCACCTGCGGGATCAGCATCGAGCTCGGCTGACCCAGCATGGCGGCCTCGGCTTCAATGCCGCCAACACCCCAGCCCAAGACGCCCAGGCCATTGACCATCGTGGTATGCGAATCGGTACCGAACACCGTGTCCGGGAATGCGTACTTCACGCCGTCGATGTCGCGTTCCATCACCACGCGCGCCAGGTTTTCCAGGTTCACCTGATGCACGATGCCGGTGCTGGGCGGCACCACCTTGAAATCGTTGAATGCTTTCTGGCCCCAGTGCAGGAAGCTGTAACGCTCGCCGTTGCGAGAAAATTCGATCTGGCCGTTGATGTCGCGCGAGTTGGCCTTGCCGAAAGAATCGACCTGTACCGAATGGTCAATCACCAGCTCGGACGGGATCAAGGGGTTGATGTTGCTCGCCGAGCCACCCAGCTTGACCACCGCGTCGCGCATCGCCGCAAAATCGACAATGCAGGGCACGCCAGTGAAGTCCTGCAGCACGACGCGGGCCGGCATGAAGGCGATTTCCGTGGCCGGCTCGTCCGTCGCTTTCCACTGCGCGACGGCCTCGATCGAGGCCTTGGTGACCGACACGCCGTCTTCGCAGCGCAGCAGGTTTTCGAGCAGGATTTTCATCGAAAACGGCAGTCGGGCCAGGTCGAAACGCTGGCCCAGTTTCGCCAAGCTGAAGATGGTGTAGTCGGTGCCGTTGACGGTGAGGCTGTCGCGGGTGGAGAAAGAGTCGTTCATTGGCTGCTCCTGAGAAGAAAATGACAGAAATTTATGTCAGACGATTCCGGCTCTAAAGGCCTGCTGATCCGCGTGGTATGAACTGCGCACCATCGGGCCCGACGCTGCGTTCACAAAACCCATCCTGTAAGCGTCTTCCTCATACATTTTGAAGGTGTCCGGGTGCACATAGCGGCGCACCGGCATGTGGCCGCCGGACGGTTGCAGGTACTGGCCGATGGTCAACATGTTGACATCGTGCGCGCGCAAGTCGCGCATCACTTGCAGGATTTCCTCGTCGGTCTCTCCCAGTCCCACCATGAGGCCGGACTTGGTCGGTATGGCGGGATGCGCGTGCTTGAACTTTTTTAACAAGTTGAGCGAATTTTGAAAATCCGCGCCGGGACGGGCTTCTTTGTAAAGGCGTGGCACGGTTTCGATGTTGTGGTTCAACACGTCCGGCGGCGCTGTGCTCAGGATTTCCAGCGCCAAGTCCAGCCGGCCACCAAAGTCGGGGGTCAGGATTTCGATGCGCGTGTGGGGTGACCCTGCGCGGATCTGGCGGATGCAGGCGACGAAATGGCTGGCGCCACCGTCACGCAAATCATCGCGATCAACTGAGGTAACGACGACGTAATTGAGTTTCATCAAGGCGATGGTTTGAGCAAGCCGCTGCGGTTCATTGGCATCCAGCGGGTCGGGGCGGCCGGTGCTGACGTTGCAGAACCGGCAGCGCCGCGTGCATTTGTCGCCCATGATCATGAAGGTCGCGGTGCCTTTACTCCAGCATTCGCCGATGTTGGGACAGGATGCTTCTTCGCACACGGTCACCAACTGGTTGGTGCGCACGATGTCCTTGATATCCCTGAAGCGGCCCGAGGATGACGCCGCTTTGACGCGAATCCAGTTTGGCTTTGGTAATCTTTCGGCTGGAAGGATTTCGTCGCGCTTGGTCTTGAGGGAGCCTCTTTGTTGGTCCGGCCGAGGATTGATCGCGGACGCGTGTGGCAGCACCGACACGATATTTCTGAAGCTGATGGTTTCGTTTGTCATGTTGTTGGTGTCATCACTGACTTTGACCTTACTCAGGGCGGGAGAATGTTACTAAACAACCACCGGCTAAAGCCGGAGGGTTTGAGTTGCGGACTGGAAGTCCGGATACGCGTCGCCTGAACGACGCGTCCTATGGTGG
>JANYBQ010000227.1 GCA_025360705.1 Betaproteobacteria bacterium
GCGGCTTCGTCGCCACCCTGCATGCCGCTCAGAAATCGCTGGTCCAGTTCCTCGTCAATTACAAAATGCGTCCAGCCACCCGAGGCGATCAGCGCCACCTTGATGTCCTCGTCCCACGCGGCAATGGCGCGCCGCAGCGCGTGGCCGAAGGCCAGGCAACGGGCGGCGGTCGGTATGTTGTCGGGCACGCCCCCATTCACAAACACCGGCACCGACGGCGGCGGCTGGTCCCGCAGGATGCGGCGGTAGATAAAACCAAACGCGTGCGGTATGCCGGGTTGGCGGTCGTCGCCGCCGGGCAGGCGCGCCGATTGCGCAACGTCGAACCCCTCCGCGACAAGTGAACGCACCACCGAACGCGCAAGAAGCGGCGCGCCGGGATAAGTCGCGCCCTCCGGCGGACAATGGCCGGCTTCGGCAACCGCAATACCCGGCGGCAGGCGCGCGCGCCGCTGCGCGTCCAACGGCACATTGGGAATCGCGTCGCCGCAGAAAACCGTGAACGCTCCCGTGAAGTCGTCCTGGAACACTTCACGCTGGTCGTTACCCACCAGCACCACTACATCGGGCGCCGCGGCGCGACATTTTGCCGCCAGCGTATCCAGCGCGCGTTGGCAGCGGTCATAACGCCGCTGGCGTTCGGGAAGGCTGGTCTGCTCACTGAAGTCCTGCGCGCGCCGGGTTTTGAGCGTGGCGAAATCCATCCACTCGCCCCGGAAGGCATGCCGCGCACCGGCACGGTCCGCACCGGCGCGCAGGTCCCACTGCTCGGGCAGCGTGGACAACATCGGACCGTGCGATGCACCAATGCCCAGAACGATACGCGCCACCGGTCAGCCCCCGACGTCGTTCGTCCGCCATTTGGAGAAATGGCGCTGGATACGATCGATGATCAAGGTGATCACGATGCCCGCGGTCGCGGTAATCAACACTCCGCACAAAAGAAGATCGGTGGCGAAGGTCTGGCCGGCATAGGCAATCATGAAACCGATTCCCTCGTTGCCGGCGAACAATTCGCCCACGATGACACCGATCAGTCCATGGGCCACTCCTTGCCGGACGCCCGCCAGGATGAACGGCACGGAAGACGGCAGCGCGATGGTCATGAAAATCTGCCGGTCCAGCGCGCAGAAGGCGCGGGCCGATTTAAGCAAATCGGGGTCCAGGTTCTTCACGCCGGCAATGGTGTTGATCAAAACCGGAAATAACACGGCCAGGAAGACGATGAACACCTTGGACCACATGCCGATGCCAAACCAGATGATGATCAGCGGTATGAAGGAGATCCGTGGCGTGGCGTAGAAGGCGTTCAGAAACGGGTCGACCAGCAGCCGGAAGTTGCGGTACCAGCCAAGCAGGATGCCAAGCGGAATCGCCACCAGACAGGCAAAACCGAACCCAACCACGAAGTTGCGCCCGCTGTAGGCCACGTCGGACAACAGCGTGCCATTTTGAGTTTCATACACAAAACGCCTGGCGACGGCGGACGGCCCACTGAAAAACAGCGGCGATATTTTTCCGGACTGCCAGATCAGTTCCCACAAGATCAGTATCACGGCGACCGAGATGCCGCCGAGGATCAGTGCGCGGTGTTTCTGGAACAGCGTGGGCGGCGGGCGCACGCGGTGGTAACTCGCGGGTACGGCTACCGGTTCCACGGCGGAGGCACTCTGGATGGCCATGGTTGTCTCCTCCTATTCGGGTGCGCGGATCACACCGATACGCGCGGCCTCTTCTTCGATCAGACCCCAGATTTCGTCGTTGAGTTTCAAAAACACGGGATCGCGCTTGACTGACAAAATGCGCGGCCGCGCAAACGGCACCGCGAACTCGGCCTTGATACGGCCCGGCCGGGTGCCCATCACCACCACGCGGTCAGCCAGGTACACGGCCTCGTCGATCTGATGCGTGATGAACAGGACGGTCTTCTTTTGTTTGTTCCATATCTTGAGCAATTCGGACTGCATGAATTCGCGCGTCTGGGCATCGAGTGCCGCAAATGGTTCATCCATCAGCAACACCTCGGGGTCGGTAGCCAGCGCACGCGCCAGGTTGACGCGCTGCTGCATGCCGCCCGACAGCTCGGACGGAAAACGCGCCTCGAAACCCGCCAGGCCCACGAGTTTGGTGAAATAGTCCGCCCGTTCGCGCATCGTGGCTTCGTCAAAGCGGCGCTGCATCTCCATGCCGTAACGCACGTTGCCGGTCACGGTGCGCCAAGGCAGCAGGCTGGCCTGCTGAAACACCACCGCGCGCGACACGCCCGGTCCGTTGACAATCGCGCCTCCAATACGCAACGTGCCTTCGTCATAAGGCAGCAGACCCGCCACCACGTTGAGCAGTGTTGTCTTGCCACAGCCGCTGGGTCCGACCACGCAAACGAATTCGCCGTCCGCCACCTTCAGCGAAACATCGGCAAAGGCGAGGAATTCACGCTGTTCGCGCTCCAGCCAGTAGCGGTAGGTCAGGCGCTCGATGTCGAGTTTTGCGGATATTGCCCCCACGCTTGTCACTGCGTGTACTGCGCTGCCCCCCGAGGGGGCGAATTTTCCTGGGGGCGGACCGGCGGAAAATTGCCCGGGCTGACCCCGTTGCAACACGTTTGACACAGGACTCATAC
>JANYBQ010000228.1 GCA_025360705.1 Betaproteobacteria bacterium
TCGCTATTACCTCACCCGTTTGGGGCGCTGTGCAATTGCCGCGGCCTGCTCGCTTACCCGATTCAACATCATCCCGGCCATGGCCGCTATACGTTGAAGTCTTCTCAGAATATGTGAAGACATAACTTGTTAGTGACTAAATGTTTGCCATCCTGATCGTCACCTTACCCACACAGCCCAGCGCGGTACGTTTGCGTATCTGGCGTTCGCTCAAGGCGCTGGGCTGCGCGGCGCTGCGTGATGGCGCCTACCTGTTGCCGCTGGAGCAGGCGGGCGCGCTGGAGGAACTGGCCGCCGAAGTGCAGCAGCATGGTGGCACCGCTTCGGTGTTGACCCTGTCGCCGCGCGACGACAGGCAGCGGCTGGAGTTGCTGGTGCAGTTCGACCGCGGCGAAGCCTTCGTTGCCTGGCAACAGACGGCGCGCGCCTTGCTCGCCGAACTGGAATCCTCGACCGAGACCGAGGCACGCCGGCGCGCGCGCGCCGTGGCGGACGCCTTGCAGACACTGCAACGCATTGATTACTACCCCGGCCTCGCGGCCGAGCAGGCGCAAGCGGAGTTGGCACTGTTGCGGCGCGCCCTCGACCTGCGCTTTTCGCGTGGGGAGCCGCAAGGTATTCCGGGCGACGTGCCGCGTCTGGATGCCGTCAAATTCCAGCACAAGCGTTGGGCCACGCGGGCGCGCCCCTGGGTCGACCGGCTGGCCTGCGCCTGGCTGATTCGGCGCTTCATCGACCCGGATGCGAAGTTTGTGTGGCTCAGCGATCCGGCGCGTGCGCCGCGTGGCGCAGTCGGTTTCGACTTCGATGGCGCGCGTTTCACGCACGTCGGCAATCGCGTGACTTTTGAAGTGTTGTTGGCCAGCTTCGGGTTGGACCAGGATCCACGCCTGCTGTCTATCGCCACAGCCGTGCATTACCTGGATGCGGGTGGCATTCCGGTGCCACAGGCGGCCGGTCTGGAGGCGGTGCTGGCCGGCCTGCGCGAGCTGCACACCCATGACGATGACTTGGTGCAAGCCGCAGCGACCATGTTCGATGCGCTGTATGCCTTGCCTGGCATCCCAGCGCGAAAAGGACGCGCGAAATGAGCGCCGCCGAGCGCCCGCAACCGGTCAGTTTTGCTGAGGCATTCCGCTTTTGGCTCAAGCTCGGGTTCATCAGTTTTGGTGGTCCGGCGGGTCAGATAGCCATCATGCACAGCGAGCTGGTCGAGAAAAAACGCTGGATCAGCGAGACGCGCTTTTTGCACGCGCTGAACTACTGCATGCTGCTGCCCGGTCCGGAGGCGCAGCAACTTGCCACCTACATTGGCTGGCTGATGCACCGCACCTGGGGCGGCATCGTGGCGGGCGCGCTGTTTGTGTTGCCGTCGCTGTTTATCCTGATCGGGCTGTCGTGGATTTACCTCGCGTTTGGCCAGGTGCCGATGGTGGCCGGCATCTTCTTTGGGCTCAAGCCGGCCGTGACCGCGCTGGTATTGCATGCCGCGCACCGCATCGGCGGGAGAGCGCTGAAGAACTACTGGATGTGGGCCATCGCGACGTTGGCCTTCCTGGCGATATTCGCGTTGAATATGCCGTTCCCGCTGATCGTGCTGGCCGCTGCGCTGTTGGGTTACCTGGGCGGGCGATTCAAGCCCGGTTTGTTTTTGGATGGTAGTGGCCACGGTGGTGCAAAACAGGGCTATGGCCCGGCCTTCATCGACGACGACACGCCAACACCTGCGCATGCGCTTTTCTCGCGGAGCCACCTCGTAAGGATCTTGTTGGTGGGTCTGGGTTTGTGGGTCGCCGTGATGGGTGGGCTGGTCGCGGTGTGGGGCGTACACGACACGCTGGCGCAGATGGCCTGGTTTTTCACCAAGGCCGCGTTGTTGACGTTTGGCGGTGCCTATGCGGTATTGCCCTATGTCTACCAGGGCGCTGTGGAGCAGCAACACTGGTTGTCGGCAACACAGATGATCGACGGCCTGGCACTGGGCGAGACGACGCCCGGGCCGCTCATCATGGTGGTGGCTTTTGTGGGTTTTGTCGGCGGTTGGGCCAAACAGGTGCTGGGTCCGGACATGCTGTTTCTGGGCGGCGCGCTGGCCGCCACGGTGGTGACGTTCTTCACCTTCCTGCCCTCGTTTATTTTTATCCTGGTGGGTGGCCCGTTGATCGAGACCACCCACGGCAACCTGAAGTTCACCGCGCCGCTGACCGCCATCACGGCCGCCGTGGTCGGTGTGATTTTGAACCTGGCGCTGTTCTTCGCGTACCACGTGTGGTGGCCGCAAGGTTTTCCGGGACGATTCGACGCGGTATCGGCTGTCATTACCGTTGCCGCCGCAATAGCCCTGTTTCGTTTCAAGGTGGGTGTGATTACCTTGCTGGCGGCTTGCGCGCTGGCCGGGCTTGCCGCCACCTTTTTTCTGTGAACTATGTTTGTGAAGGAACGTTTATGGACGCGATGATTCAACCCCTGCCGTTTAACCCGGCATCCCTGCACGGCCTGTCGGAGCGGCTGGTGCGCAGCCACTTCGACAACAACTACAGCGGAGCGGTAAAGCGGCTCAATGCGATCCGCGCCACATTGGGCGGTTTGCCTTTTGCCACAACGCCGGGCTTCGAACTCAACGGCCTTAAACGCGAAGAACTTGTCGCGACCAATTCAATGTTGCTGCACGAGCTGCACTTTGCCTGCATGGGCGGGGACGGCGTTGATATGGCGCCGGCGATGGCGCTGGCCTTGTCCGCAAGTTTTGGCAGTGTCGAACGCTGGCGTGATGAGTTCGTGGCCATGGGCAAGGCGCTGGGCGGTGGGTCGGGTTGGGTGTTACTGGTGTTTCAGCCGCGTGATGGTTCGTTGGTCAACCAGTGGGCAGCGGATCACACCCACGCGCTGGCGGGCGGTGTGCCCATCCTCGCGCTGGACATGTACGAACATGCCTACCACCTCGACTTCGGCGCGCAGGCCGGTGCCTGGGTCGAAGCCTTCATGCACAACCTGAACTGGGAGGCCATTTACCAGCGCTACCAGCTTGCGGTGCACGGTGCCAGCGAGGCTTTGGGCGTGGAGCAGGGCGAGGTGTCGGGTGCGGACATTCTGGACGTGCGGCGCGCCCGCGTGTTCGAGGCAGCGAGCCAGATGTTGCCTACCGCCCACTGGCGCGACCCAGGCCAGGTGAGTGACTGGGGGCCTGCGCTGGAGCGCGAGCGCGAGCTTGTGGTGTATCGCGTCTACGGTCATGAAGTAGGTCGCAGCACCGCCATGCGCCTGCGCTCACTAGGGTTGAAAGCGCGGTTTCTGCGCGGTGGTTTCGATGGCTGGCAAAGCGCTGGTCTGCCGCTGGTGAACAAAGGAGAAGGCAAATGAAATGGGTCACACGAGAGCGCCCCAAGATCGACCGCATCGCCTGCCCGTGGCTGGTGACCCGTTTCATCGACAAGCAGCCGGAATTCCTGTTTGTGGCACCGGACCAGGTAATGCACACCGCACGCAGCACCGGCGCGATTGCCTATGACGTGCCGGGGGTGGAGTTGACGCACGTTGGCGAAGACTGCAGTTTTGACACCATGCTGAAGAAATACGATCTGCCCGGCGCGGCCTTGCGGGACCTGGCCGTTATCGTGCGTGGAGCCGATACCGACCGGCTGGATCTGGCGCCACAGTGTGCCGGCCTGCTGGCCATCTCGCTGGGCCTGTCACGCAACTTCAGCGACGACCATGAGATGCTG
>JANYBQ010000291.1 GCA_025360705.1 Betaproteobacteria bacterium
GGATTTCCGCAGCTTCGAAGGCAACGGAGATGCGCTACGCCAAGCTGTTATTCGCGACCAAGGTACCGGGATCGCCAACCGGTTGATCCAGCAATGGCTTGACGGCGCGCAGGATGAACGCCCCGAGCTGTGGTTCACCTATCACCTGTACTACAAAGCTCCCGACTGGATCGGTCCGGAGGTCAGCAAGGCGCTGCGCCTACCCTACGTCATCGCCGAGGCATCTTATGCAGCCAAGCGCGCCGGAGGGCTCTGGGCCACCGGGCACGCGGCGACGCGCACTGCGATCCAGGCGGCGACGTTGCTTCTATGCCCGACACATGACGACGTCGCCGGCCTCCAGCAGGTGGCCGGAGGGCATACCCACGTGGTGCGCCTGCCGCCTTTTCTCGATCCCGCTCCCTACCGCTTGGCTGAACAAACACGCGATGCGCAGCGTGCCAACCTGTGTGCCACGTACGACCTTCCCGGGCAGGAACCGTGGCTGGTGGTGGTGGCCATGATGCGCAGCGGCGACAAGCTGGCGTCGTACCATTTGCTGGCTCAGGCGCTTCGGCACCTGGCCGACTTGCGGTGGCAAATTCTGGTGGTCGGCAATGGGTCGGCGCGTGACGAAGTACAGGCCTTGCTGGAACGCGCGGTACCTGGGCGCGCGCACTTCCTGGGTGAGCGCAGCGCGGATGCGCTGGCCGGCATTTATGCAGCCTCGGACTTTTTCATCTGGCCCGCTGTTAACGAGGCCTACGGTATGGCCATGCTCGAAGCACAGGCCGCCGGCATCCCGGTGGTCTCCTGCGCGGTGCGCGGCGTACCCGATGTAGTGTGCGATGGACGCACCGGCCTGTTGGCCGCGCCAGGCGATGCAGCAGGGCTGGGCCGCCTGGCGCGCGCGTTGCTACTCGACCGGCCACGCCGCGTTGCGATGGGAAAGGCGGCCGCGCAATTCGTCGTTGCCGAGCGCAGCACATGGGAAGCCGCCCGCCAGTTGAACCGCGCGTTTGATGGTTTGCAAACGCACCTGCCAGGCGCCGAGCCGACAGGCGTGGACGCGCCGGCATGACGATGCTGGCGATGTTGCGGCACGGCCAGACGCAGTGGAGCCACGACAAGCGTATCCAGGGCCGCACCGATGTATCGCTAAATGCGGCCGGCCGTGCCGCTCTGGCCGACCGCCAATTGCCGGATGCATTCCGTGCGCTGCGTGTGGTGACCAGCCCGCTCAAGCGTTGCGTCGAAACAGCGCAGTTACTGGGTCTTGAAAATGCTGTCCCGGAGCCGCGCCTGGCGGAGATGTCCTGGGGTCAATGGGAAGGGCGCCGGTTAAGCGAGCTTCGCGCCGAACTAGGCGATGTGATGGCCGCAAACGAGGCACTCGGTTTGGACTTCACGCCACCGCAGGGTGAAAGCCCGCGCCAGGTGTCGATGCGCGTAAACACCTGGCTGGCCGAAGTCGCCACCCAGCCGACGCCGACTCTTGCGATCTGCCACCGTGGCGTGATTCGCGTGGTGTTCGCGGCCGCGCTTGGTTGGGACATGCGCGGCAAAGCGCCGGCAAAACTGGATTGGAATGCGTTGCATGTGTTTCGGCTCGATCCCACGGGACAGCCCACTGTTGTGCGGCTGAACGTGCCGCTGGACCCGATACACGCGGGCGGGGCGCGGGCATGAGCGGAAAACGAGTTTTGTTGTACGTCCAGCATCTGCTGGGCATAGGGCACTTGAAGCGCGCCGCGACCCTTGCCGATGCAATGACGTGTATCGGTCTGGAGGTCACGCTGGTGAGCGGGGGCATTGAAGTGCCGGGCATGGTTATCAATGCGTCGCGTGTGGTGCAGTTGCCGCCTGCCAGCGCTGGCGATCTGTCGTTCAAGACGCTGGTCGATGCCGGAGGCAAGCCGGTCGATGAGGTCTGGAAAAAAAAGCGCCGCGATCTGTTGTTGCAGACCTGGCAGGAGACGGATCCGCATGCCATTGTGGTCGAATTGTTTCCGTTTGGCCGGCGCCAGATGCGCTTCGAGTTACTGCCGCTACTTGATGCCGCGCTCGGAGCGCGGCATCGGCCTGTCATGGTGTCGTCGGTACGCGACGTGCTGGGCGGTGGCCAAAAAGATTCGGTGCGCCAGTACAAGATGCTGGAGCTGTTCGAGTCTTATTTCGATCATTTGCTGGTGCATGGCGACCCCTTGCTGATTCCGTTTGACCGGACCTTTGTCCATGCCGCGCGTATTGCCGGGAAACTGCATTACACCGGCTATGTGGTTGACCGTGCCCGGTCTCCAAATATCGGATCCAACGCTGGCCGGGACGAGGTCATTGTTTCGGTAGGTGGTGGTGCCGTCGGCAGGCCGCTGTTGGAAGCAGCAATTCTCGCCCAGCCACTTAGCACGCTTGCGCGCCACCGATGGCGGCTCCTGGCTGGTTCCAATATCGCCGATGCGGACCTGGCCGACCTGAGGACGCTCGCTTCAGCAACCGCTAGCGGTGGACGCGTAACGGTTGAGCGGAATCGCGACGATTTCTCCGGGCTGCTGGCAAATTGTTGTTTGTCGGTAAGCCAGGGCGGCTACAACACGATCATGGATATCCTGTGTGCGGGAGCCCGCGCGGTGGTCGTACCGTTTGCCGGTGGCGCAGAAATCGAACAGAGCTTGCGCGCGCGGTTGCTGGCCGAACGCGGCTGGATCGAGATGGTCGAAGAGGCGCAGTTGGGTCCCCGGACACTGGCCGATGCCATCAACCGCGCGGCGCTAGGTGTGCCCTCAAAAACCGGCTCCGTGAATCTGAACGGGGCGCAAAACGGTGCCGCGATGCTGGCGCAATGGACATCGGAGTTGCCGTGGTGAGCAAGGCTTGGCAAGGTTTTTTCCAAGAAATAACGCAGTGGCGCGACCTGGGTCGAACGGTCGATTTCTGGTGGCGTGACGATGACGCCGGCCGGCCCGCGCCGGCGCTTGCTAGGCTGGTGGCGCTTGCCAACGTAGCCAATACGCCACTCGCGCTGGCTGTTATTCCAGCCGATGTGGACGGCATGAAGTTCGATCCCGCCAATACGATGATCACGCTGCTCCAGCATGGTGTAGACCACCGCAACCGTGGCGCGACCGGCGACAAGAAAACAGAATTTCCAGCTTCGGAATTATTGTCGGATGCGCTTGCGCGCCTGGCCAACGGCCGCACGCGTTTGCAGCAGGTGGGCGGTGGCCGCATGTTGCCGGTTTTGGTGCCGCCGTGGAACCGGATTTCCGCGCCGCGTTTGGTATCCCAGCTTGCCGATGCGGGGTACTGCGGCTTGAGTACCTTCGGACCGCGCCGGGCGCTGTACGCAGCGCCGGGTCTTGTGATGGTCAACACCCATGTGGATGTCATCGACTGGCGCGGGAGCCGCGGCTTTGTCGGCGAGGATCTTGCATTGGGCCAGGCGACGCGCCATTTGCGGGCGCGTCGCTGGGGCCTGGCGGACGCCGACGAGAGCACGGGATGGCTGACCCACCACGCTGTGCACGATGAGGCGGCATGGACCTTCATGGCGTTGCTGCTGGAAGCTACACGGGATCTGGACGGCGTGTACTGGCGAGCGGCTGGCGATCTGTTTGGCTGCCAGCCAGTCTGAAGTGGCGCCGGGTTGTGCGGAGCCGTTAAGGCGCCGTTCCGGCAATCTCGCCAGTTCTTTCTTCTATACTGCGGCGAGGCGGTCGTACATCGAATCACCAACACCCAACCTACAAGACGGTGTTCGATGTCCGGGGCTGATCCATCCGGCCATTTGTGAGCTGGGTCCGACCGGTCTCACTTCTAACTGGACATGCCAAACGTTCTTACGGTCAAGGATCTGAAGGTTTACCTGAAGGTGGACGCTGGCACGGTCAAAGCGGTCGACGGCGTGTCGTTTCGCATTCCAGCCGGCCGCACGATGGCGTTGGTAGGTGAATCCGGATCGGGCAAATCGATCGTGGCGCAAGCCATCATGGGCATCCTGCCGCGGGTCGCGCGGATTGAGCATGGCGAGATACTGTTTTCCGATCCGAACCGACCCGGCGCCGATGTCGACATAGCGCGGCTCGATGCGGCTGGCGAATCCATGCAGGCAATTCGCGGCGGGCGCGTCTCGATCATCTTCCAGGAGCCGATGACGGCACTGTCACCCCTGCACACCATAGGCAACCAGATCGGCGAGGCGTTGGCGCTGCACCGTGCCGCGATCGGCTAGGCCGAGCGCAGCGCAGCGGTTATCGAGATGCTGCGACTGGTGGGCTTTCCAAATCCAGCGAAGGCGGAACATACCTATCCTTTTGAACTCTCCGGTGGCCTGCGGCAGCGCGCCATGATAGCGATGGCGCTGGTGTGCCGTCCCGCGCTGTTGATCGCGGACGAGCCGACCACGGCGCTGGACGTGACCATCCAGGCGCAAATCCTTCAGTTGATCAAACAACTGCAGGGCGAGTTGCAGATGGCCATGATGATGATCACCCACGATCTCGGCATAGTTGCCAACATGGCCGATGAGGTGGTGGTGATGTACCACGGCAAGGTGATGGAGTCTGGCACGCTCGAAGACGTGTTTCGCGACCCACGCCATCCTTACCTGAAAGCATTGATGCGCGCCGTGCCGCGTTTCAACATGGCGCCCGGTGAACGACTCACGCCGATCCGCGAGATACAGGTATCCGCCGGCCATCTGATGCAAAAGCAGGACGACCGACCGCGCAATGTGGACCCGGATGCGCCCATGCTTATCGTGCGCAACCTGTGCAAACGGTTTGGCACGCGCAAGACGTCGCTGTTCGGCGGCAAGCCCGGGGGCGAAACGCTGGCGGTCGACGATGTCAGTTTCGAGGTCGCGCCCGGCGAATGCCTCGGGTTGGTAGGTGAGTCCGGCTGCGGAAAGACCACCACCGCGAAGATGATCCTGCGCTCCAGCAGGCCCGATTCCGGTGAAATCATTTTCAGTGACCGGGGCCGGCCGCGCGATGTGCTCAAGCTTGAAGGCGCCGAATTGTTCGAATACCGGCGCCGTGTCCAATTCGTGTTTCAGGATCCGTTTGGCTCGCTTAACCCGCGCATGACGGTGTACGACATCGTCAGCGAACCGCTGGTGATCCATGGCATCGGCGACGCCGATGAGAGGTTCTCACGTGTCAAGGAGTTGATCGGACTGGTCGGTTTGGACGTGCGCCACCTGCGCCGTTATCCGCACAGTTTTTCGGGCGGGCAACGCCAGCGTATCGGGATCGCGCGCGCGCTGGCACTGAGCCCCGATCTACTGATTTGCGATGAACCCGTTTCGGCGTTGGACGTCTCGGTGCAGGCGCAGGTGCTCAACCTGTTGCTCAATCTGCGCGGCGCAATGAATCTGACCTATCTGTTTATTTCGCACAACCTGGCGGTGGTGCATTACATCGCCGACCGCATTGCTGTCATGTGTGCCGGCAGGCTGGTGGAGCTGGCGCCTTCCGCCGCTTTGTTCGCGAATCCAATACATCCCTATACAAAGGCCTTGCTGGCTGCTGTACCCAATCCCGATCTGGACCGTAAACTCGATTTCGATGCGTTGATGGAAGGCAAGGCATCGATACCGGGCGCCTGGCCGATGCCGTTTCGTCTTGACGGATCGGCTCGTATGGGGATGATCGATGTTGGAAACAAACATTTTGTTCGCGCGCATGCGGACGTTGACGTTTCGGAGCTTGGAACATGACCAAACGATTTGTATCGATGTGGCCCCTGAATGGCCTTCGCTCGATGGGGCTCGCCGTACTGTTGTCGGCCTGCACAGCGCCGCTTTGGGCCGCAACGCCGGCCAAACTGATTGAAACACCGATGTTTCAGGAAGACGTCCACGCGAAAAAGCTGCCTCCTATCAAGCAGCGTTTGCCGGACAACCCGCTGGTAGTCACGATGGACGGCAAGACCAGTGAAATCGGCCAGCAGGGCGGGACGCTGAATATGCTGATAGGCCGCGCGCGCGACGTGCGCATGCTGGTTGTGTACGGCTATGCACGGCTGATCTGTTACGACCGAAATTTGCAGATGGCGCCCGACATACTGGAAAGCATTGACGTCAAGGAAGACCGCATATTCACCATGAAGCTTCGCAAGGGACATAAGTGGTCGGACGGAGAGCCGTTCACGAGCGACGACTTCCGCTATTTTTGGGAGGATGTCGCGAACGACAAGGATTTGAGCCCGGCCGGTCCACCGGCCGAATTGCTGGTGGAGGGCAAGCCGCCACAAGTGGAATATCTGGACAAAACCACGGTGCGATACACCTGGCTCAAACCCAACCCCGAGTTTTTGCCGCGTATGGCTGGTCCGTCACCGCTGTTTATTTTCCGTCCCGCGCATTACCTAAAACAGTTCCACAAGAAGTACACGCCAAAAGTTATCGACATAGAAAAGAACGATCCTGGCAAACGTACCTGGGCGGCGATCCACAATCGCGAAGACAACATGGTCCAGTACGACAATCCGAAGCTGCCGACCTTGCAGCCCTGGATCAATACCACCAAGGCACCGGCCGATCGTTTCCTGGCGGTGCGCAATCCCTTTTTCCACCGCGTGGACGAAAACGGTCGCCAGTTGCCTTACATAGACAAAATCGTATTGCCGGTGGTGGATGCGAAGCTGATACCCGCCAAGGCCGGCGCCGGGGAGTCCGATTTGCAGGCGCGCGATATCCAGTTCAACAACTTCACTTTTCTGAAGAAAAGTGAAAAGACCAATAACTACCGGACCTATTTGTGGCGCACGGCAAGGGGTTCGCATTTCGCGCTGTTCCCCAACCTCAATGTCAGCGATCCGGTGTGGAAGTCATTGTTCAGAGACGCGCGTTTTCGGCATGCCCTGTCGATGGCGATCGACCGTTCGCAGGTGAATCAGGTGCTGTATTTCGGGCTGGCGACGGAAAGCAACAATACGGTAATTGCGGAGAGCCCTTTGTTTAAAAAGCAGTATCAGACGCAATGGGCGCAGTACGACCGCAAGGCGGCCGATAAATTGCTTGACGAGCTCGGTTTGAAACGCGGGTCCGATGGCATTCGCCGCCTGTCGGACGGAAGACCGCTTGAGATCATTGTCGAGACGGCCGGTGAAAGTACCGAGCAAACCGATGTGCTGGAGCTTATTCGGGACACCTGGCGCCAGAGCGGCATCAAACTTTTCAGCAAACCTTCCCAGCGCGACGTATTGCGCAACCGGGTCTTCTCGGGCGAGGCCATGATGTCGGTGTGGGACGGGATAGAAAACGGTATGCCCACCGCCGATACCAGTCCGGACGAGTTGGCGCCGTTAAGCCAGATACAACTTCAGTGGCCCAAGTTCGGCCAATATTTTGAGACTGCGGGAAAGGCGGGCGAGGCGCCTGATATTCCGGAAGCGATCGAACTCATAAAGCTAAACGACGCATGGCGCGGCGCCAATCATGAAGCGCGCGAAAAGATTTGGCATCGCATGCTCAGCATTCACGCCGAGCAGCAATTTTCCATTGGGGTAATCAACAACGTGATGCAACCCGTGGTGGTCAGCAATTCGCTGAAGAACGTGCCTGAAAAGGGAATGTACAACTGGGACCCGGGCTCATTCTTCGGCATCTATCGGCCCGACACATTCTGGTTCGTGGACGCGCGCAGGAACTGAGGTGCTGGCCTACACGCTGCGGCGCATTCTTTTGATGATTCCGACGTTGCTGGTGATCAGCTTCATCACGTTTGTCATCATCAAACTGCCGCCCGGCGACTTCCTGTCGAACCAGATCACCGAGCTGCGTAGCCAGGGGGACAAGGCGGCGCTTGAGAAGGTCCAGTTCCTGCGGCATCAGTTCGGTCTGGACAAGCCTTTTCTGGAACAGTACGCCACCTGGATCGGCGTCTGGCCCGGCGAGCGCGGATTTTCCGGTTTGATCGAAGGCGATTGGGGCTGGTCGTTCGAATACAACCTGCCAGTGGTCGATGTCGTGGGAGATCGGCTTGTGTTGTCGTTCGTGCTGAATATCACGGTGATTCTTTTCACCTGGGCCGTGGCGTTTCCTATCGGTGTTTATGCCGCAACGCACCAGTACAGCTGGGGCGACCATGGTTTGTCGCTGCTGGGTTATGTGGGCCTTGCGACGCCGAATTTTCTGTTGGCGCTGGTGTTGATGTATTTCGCCAACGTGCAATTCGGATTGTCCATTGGCGGCATGATGGCGCCGGAATATCTCAACCAATCCATGAGTTGGGCCAAATTCTCGTCGGTGTTGTCCCATTTATGGATTCCAGTAGTCGTCATCGGCACCTCCGGAACGGCGGGCATGATACGGCGGCTGCGTGCCAACCTGCTGGACGAACTGCAAAAGCAGTATGTGGTTACAGCGCGCAGCAAAGGTATGCGGCCGTTTCGCCTGCTGGTCAAATACCCGCTGCGCATGGCGCTGAATCCTTTTGTTGCCGACATCGGCAACCTGTTGCCCAGTGTCATTTCCGGCTCCGCGATCGTCTCCGTGGTGCTGTCGCTGCAGACCGAGGGCCCCATGTTGCTCGATGCCTTGCAAAGTCAGGATCAATATCTGGCAGGCTCTTTCCTCATGTTCCTCGCCATGCTGACGGTGGTCGGCATGTTCGTCTCCGACCTGTTGCTGGCGGCGCTGGACCCACGAATCCGGCTTGCCGGCGGGGTCGCCAAATGAGTGTTGCGCCGGGTGCGAGCCCACCGTTGGAGCATTTCGTATCCACCGCCGCTTTTGAGCCGCACTCGATAGAGACTCTGACGCACGAGCAGGAGGAGTTCTACCGGGCATCGCAGTGGCGCATCATGTGGTGGAAGTTCAGGCGCCATCGGATTGCCGTTTTTTGCGGCGCCATCCTGCTACTGCTGTATGCATCGGCGCTGGTGACCGAGGTTCTCGCGCCGTATGGCCTCAATACCCGCGATTCGCGCAATATTTATGCGCCGCCGCAGAGGGTTCACTTGTTCCACGAAGGCAGCTTCGTCGGGCCGTTTGTATACGGCTACACGATGAAGCTCAACTTGGAAACGATGAAGCGTGAGTTCAGTGCTGACGAGAGCAAGGTCGAGCCGCTGCGCTTTTTTTGCCAGGGCGATGACTACGAGTTTTGGGGGCTGCTGGACGCCAACTTCCATATCGTCTGTCCGGCGCAGGGCGGTACCTTGTTCCTGCTGGGTACCGACCGCCTGGGCCGCGACCTGTTATCGCGCATCGTTTATGGCACCCGGATATCGCTTACGGTTGGTTTGCTGGGCATTGCGGTGAGCTTCGTAATCGGCATTACCCTGGGTGGAATTTCAGGTTATTACGGCGGCTGGATCGACACCGTTATCCAGCGTCTGATCGAAATCGTGCGCTCCTTCCCGGAGTTGCCGCTGTGGATGGCGCTGTCGGCGGCGCTACCCGTGACGTGGAGTCCGGTGCTAATCTACTTCGGCATCACGATCATTCTGGGCATGCTCGATTGGCCCGGTCTCGCGCGCGCCGTACGCTCGAAATTCCTGGCCTTGCGTGAAGAGGACTTTGCCGCCGCAGCGGTGTTGATGGGAGCGTCTCCGGCCCGCGTTATCGGGCGGCATTTGTTGCCCAGTTTCAGCAGCCACCTGATTGCGTCGCTGACGCTCTCGGTGCCGAGCATGATTCTGGGGGAAACCGCCTTGTCGTTCCTGGGCCTTGGCCTGCGCCCGCCCATTACGAGCTGGGGCGTATTGCTCAACGAAGCCCAGAACATCAACGTGGTGGCCTTGTATCCGTGGCTGATGCTGCCGGTGGTCCCGGTATTCGTGGTGGTGCTGTCATTCAATTTCCTGGGCGATGGACTGCGCGACGCAGCCGACCCCTACAACTAGGCCAGCCATGGAACGCGGCCTGTTCGGGTTCATCATCAAGTACAGCCGGCGCGACCAACTGTTGATCGTTCCGCTGGTGGTGTTGTCGATGCTGTTTTATTACGCATCGCTGGACCTCCCAAAAACAATCATCAATCAGCCGATCCAGGGCAAAGGTTTTCCAAATCCCGAGTCCACCGCGGCGTTCTTGCGGCTCGCTTTCAAACTGCCCGACTTTCTGGGTGGACGGATGGTGCACCTGTACAACGGCTTTGAGCTGGAGCGCACGCCTTATCTGATCGCGCTGACATTGACGTTCCTGATCCTGATCATCATCAGCGGTTGGATCAAATTCCAGATCAATACGATGAAAGGATGGATGGGCGAACGCATGCTGCGGCGTCTACGCTACGACCTGTTCGACCACATCCTGCGTTTTCCGCTATCGCATTTCCGCCGCGTCAAGTCGGCCGAAATGGCGACCATGATCAAGGACGAAGTCGAACCGCTGGGCGGGTTCGTCGGCGAAGCGCTGATCACCCCGATGTACCTGGGAGGTCAGGCGCTGACGGCGCTGGTGTTTATCCTGTTCCAGCACATTTATCTCGGAATGGTTGCATTTGGAATGGTGCTGGTGCAGGCGGTGATTATTCCAAGAATGCGCCGGCGCCTGCTGGTGCTGTCAAGGCAGCGCCAGATCGCGTCGCGTCAACTGGCGGGGCGGATTGCCGAGTGCGTCGACGGGGTAGTCGAAATCCATGCGCACGACACCTCGAACTACGAACGCGCTGAATTTTCGTCGCGTCTCGGTAAGCTTTTCGTGATCCGGTTCGAGCACCACCAGCGCAAGTTCATGATCAAGTTCCTGAACAATCTGTTGTCGCAGATCACCCCGTTTCTTTTTTACCTGGTGGGCGGTTACCTGGCGATTGTGGGGCGGCTCGACATCGGTGCGCTGGTAGCCGTTATCGCTGCCTACAAGGACTTGCCGGGCCCGGTCAAGGAGCTGATCGACTGGGACCAGGAGCGTATGGACGCCAGCATCAAGTACACGCAGGTGATAGAACAATTCTCGGTCGATGACCTGGCGCCGGCCGCGCGGCAGCAGTTGATGGACGCTCCGGTTTTGCCGCGTGAAGGCCGGGTAAAAGCCAGCAACCTGTCGTTGATCGATGAGTCCGGCACCAAGGTGGTGGATGGCGTCTCTTTCGAGCATGGCCTGGATGAACACGTGGCTATCGTTGGATCCAACGGCTCCGGGGGAGGTGACTTGGCCCAGTTGATCGCGCGGCTGCAAGTGCCCGACGGCGGCACGGTCGAAATGGGTGGCGTCGATATGACGCGGGCGCCGGAAGCTGTGACGGGCCGCGCGCTTGCGTATGTCGGCTCGGCGTCTTATCTGTTTCCAGTCAGTGTGCGGGAGAACCTGGTGTATGGTCTCAAGCACCGGCCGCTGAACAGCGCCAGCTACGAAGGTGACGCCAAACGCACGCGGGATAACCACGTGCGTGAGGCGGCGCGTGCGGGCAACTCGACACTGGACATCGGAGCCGAATGGCTGGATTACGAGGCGGCAGGTGTCGCCAATCCGCAGGAGTTGGAAACCCGCATTCTGGAGATCCTGAAAACCGTCGATCTGGAGGAAACCCTGTTTGAGATTGGACTCAAGAGCGCGGTGGGTTCGGTAGAAAGCCCTGGCTTGGCGGAGAATATTCTGCGCGCGCGTGACACCATGCGGGAAAGGCTCAGCCGGCCGGAATTGATGGAACTGGTCGAACGCTTTGATCCCCTGCGCTATAACCGCAACGCCACGCTTGCCGAGAACCTTCTGTTCGGTACTCCGGTAGGCAGAATGTTCGACATTGACAATCTCGCGGTCAACCCTTATGTACGGAAGGTGCTCGACGATACCGGCCTGTCCTCCGAGCTTCTTAAAGTAGGGCACAAACTTGCCGAGACGATGCTGGAACTGTTCAGCGATTTGCCTCCTGGGCACGAGTTGTTTGAACGCTTCAGTTTTATCGCCTACGACGATCTGCCGAAGGTCAAGGACATTCTCTCAAGAGTCGCGGCAGTGGGGCTTGACCGGATCGGCGAAGTGGACCGCAATTTGCTGCTGTCCCTGCCTTTCAAGCTGATATCCACCAAGCACCGGTTGGGGCTGATGGACGATGCGCTGGAAGTGCGCATTCTGGAGGCCCGGCGGCAGTTTGCCGCCAACCTCCCGCCGGATATGAAAGGCGCCATCGAGTTCTTCGATCCGCAACGTTATAACGGTGCTGCCTCGCTCCAGGACAATATTCTGTTCGGCAAAATTGTCACCGGTCAGGCGGGTGGCAGTGCGCAAATTGGCGCTTTGCTGCGCCAGATTCTCGAAGAGCTGAACCTGCGCTCCCTGGTATTGAAGATTGGGCTGAACTACCAGGTCGGCACTGGCGGATCACGGCTTTCCATCCCGGACCGTCAAAAGGTGGCCATAGGGCGGGCGCTGATTAAACGCCCCACGGTGTTGATACTGGACCAGGCGGCCGCGGTGCTCGATCCCGCGGCGCAAAATCGCATTGTTGCCAGCGTGCTTGCCTATCGCAAAGGTTGCGCGGTGTATTGGGTGTTGAACCGCATCGATCTGGCAAACCGGTTTGGTCTGATATTGGTAATGGACCGTGGCCAACTAATGGAAAGAGGTAGTTTCGATGAACTGATGGCCAAGGACGGCACGCTGCGCAAACTGCTTAAACCCGGCTAGATGCCGGCACAGGGAGATATGAAATGAGTCTGGAACAGGAAGTAGAACTAATCCGCAGGTTTCCGATTTTCAGCAAGATCGCGCCCGCGAAACAAAAGCTCCTTTGTTTCAGCAGCGAGCGGTTGACCTACGCTGCTGGCCAGGAAATATTCCATGCCGGCGATGTCGGGGACGCGTGTTATGTCGTGATTGACGGAACCGTCGAGATTTCGATTGACCGGCCTAACGGGCGCTTGGTGCTCTCCCTTCTGGGCCGCAACGAACTGATTGGTGAAATTGCGATTTTCGGCCACGTGCCGCGCACCGCTACCGCCGCCGCCAAGACGCGCCTCGAGGTATTGAAGATTTCAAAAGAGCTTTTTTACAGCGTGATCCGCGAAAACCCGGATGCGGCCATTGAGCTCATCCGTATTTTGTCGGAACGCCTGGCCAACACCACGGCGCACGTTGCCAAATTGTCCGACCCCGCGGGCGCCTGATAGCCGGTCAGGCGGCTTGCAGAACGTAACTCTGCATCGGCAACGCAAACCCTTTGAGTTGAAGCGCCAGCCCTGCGTGAAGATTGCCGCTTTTTGAGCCGGTACCCGCCAGCTCCATCGTGCGGGCATCGACCAGAACTTGACCATGTGACGCCTCCGCGCACAGCCGCGAAGCGAGGTTGACAGGCGCGCCCACGGCGATGTACTCCAGCCGCGATGCGCCGCCGATGACGCCGACCGTCGCAAAGCCGCTGGCGACCCCGACACCCACGCCGAGTTGCATTTCCGAATTCGACCAGCGCGCCGTCAATGCAATACCCACGGAGCGGATGAGGCGCGCCAGTTCCAGCGCCCGTTGGGCATGGTCGGCGAATGCAATCGGTGCCCCCACGAGTATCAGCACGCCGTCGCCAGCCTGGTCCTTGATGGTTCCGCCACAAGTGGCGGCCGCCGCGCCTACCGCATCGTAGTATTCACGCAAAATTTCTATTACGCGTCTGGACGGGGTAGCGGCGGAAAAAGCGGTAAAGCCGCGCAGGTCGCAACAGACGACGGAAAGCTCCAGTGTTTTCTCGTCGGTTGCGCTTTTCAGACCACGGCGTGTAACGAGTTCGGCCACTTGGGGTGACAAAAAGCGCGACAGGAACTGGGCGCGCTGGCCCTGTGTCACGTGGTATTGAACCGAGCCCACCAGCAGCACCAGCAATCCAATGGCACCGCACAGCGGCGCTATATGCGGCGGTACTATCACTGCCGCCGCGAGGACCGGCGCGCAGATGGCAAAAGCGATCAGACGTCGGCCCTCGGCTCGGTCGGGCCGGCGGTTCAAAGTGAACAGCGTCGCGACCGTGCCCAATGTAAGTGACAGCCCGAGCGGCACCGCGAACAGCCAGAACGAAGGGTGCAGGTGTTCAGCCGTGTCGAGTGTCAGGTTGCCGAAGTGCGCGGCCCGGAGTTCCGGGAAGACCAGCGCCGTCAAACCGTAGAACAGGGCCAGCCCCTGTGCGCCGCGCAGCAGGCGGTCTGGCCCGCGTGTATTCAGATCGCGCGAAGGAATCGTGTGCCGCACGCGCAGTACCCATTCATACGCAAAAATGAATGCCAGGACTTGCGGAATTGCCAGCAGTCCCTCCCACGGCACAACGCCCTCGGCTCTACGCATAGGCAACACCCACATCACGTCAACCGCAATGGCAATGCCCACGAAAGCCAAAAACACCGCTTGTGCCTGGCTGGTCGGCGACAGGCGGTCCGCGAGGATAAATGCCAAAGCCATCCCGACCGCGAGTAGCGAAACGATGACGGGCGCAGTGGTGTCTGGAATCATGGGGAATTTTACCCGTGGCTGATTGGATTGACTTCGTGCTGCGCACGGCGGAATTCGCCCTTTGGGAAGGGCCGGCGGCGCTCATGCGCGGATGGCGTTTGCACTCTTCGATTCCAGCCGGCGTCGCAGGATGTGGTAACCGATAATCCGGCTCTGATCGTTGCCTCGTTCCTGTAAACGTTAAGGATCCCGCTCATGAGCCGTCTTGATGTTTTTATTCGCCGTATGCAGGCGCAACGCGCTTGCATTGATGCGGTGGCTGAAAAAATATCCGGCGTGGCGGGACCGGTGCTGGAACTGGGTTTGGGCAATGGCAGAACCTACGATCACTTGCGGATCAGGTTTCCGGAACGCGAAATTTTTGTGTTTGATCGGGAAGTCGCTGCCCACCCCGACTGTATTCCACCACAGCGTTTATGCCGGCTGGGAGATTTTCGCGCAACCGTCCCCGCGTATCTTGCCGAGGGCCAGCCAAGCGCCGCTTTTATCCATGCCGATATTGGCAGTTCCAATAAGGAGGCGTCGTTGCGACTGGCTGAGGATCTGGCGCCAGATCTGCTGAGTATTCTGGCTCCCGGTGGCTATCTGGCCTGCGACCAGCCCATTGTTTTGGACGGTTTGGAGCAGCTAGCTCTACCCGCCGACCTGGACGAAGGCCGCTATCACTTTTATCGTTGCCCGCACTGAGCAGGATTCGGTTTCGGAATCGACCAAAAAAAAGACCCCATCTTGCGATGAGGTCTTGAAGGGATCCCTGAACCTGATAGGTTACGAAAGGACCCGAGGAGACAACTGGAAAATCTGTTTACAAACTTGCTGTTTAAACTCGTTACTGGCTAGTATCTCAGGGTTTTCCCTTGCTGTATACAGAGCGGCCCAAAAAACCCATCACGCCTTGCTAAATTTTACCGGCGGTTGCCAATTAACGCTTTTTAGAAGCGGTTTTTG
>JANYBQ010000292.1 GCA_025360705.1 Betaproteobacteria bacterium
TTGCTGGATACCCAATACCTTGAATGGACGTTGCATCGGTGAAAGTCTCAACTAAAAATCAACAGCTAATAACTTCAGGAAAATTCGACAATCGGCTGATCCACCACAAGCGACTCTCCTTTGACGGCAAGCACCTTGCTGACCACCCCGTCTGCCGCGGCGAACAATACATTTTCCATTTTCATCGCCTCAATTACCGCGATGCGTTCGCCAGCCTGCACTTTCTGGCCCGGTTGCACGGCGACCTCGACCAGCATGCCCGGCATCGGCGACAACACATAACGACTCATGTCCGGTGGCGCCTTGTAAGGCATCATGCGATACAGCTCGGCCATGCGCGGCGAGACGACCAACGCCTCGATGCGTTTGCCGTTGTGCTGCACACGCAAAGCCAGCGGGTTATCGATCGAACCGCGTTCCATCTGCGCAGTAAACGGCGTTCCATTCACGGTCCCGTGAATGCAAATATCGTTCAAGCGTGAGGCGCTCGACAAGGCGTAACTCTTGTCGCCGATCCGGACGTTGGCGGAGCCGGTGGCGCCGACGAATTCATCCACATGCACCGGGGTATAGCTGTGTTGGCCGCCTTCCCCCAGCGCAATGACGGTGTAGTCCTTGTCGGCACGCACTCCGTACCCCGGCAATTGGCCGCTGAGACCGGACGCCCGCTCACGCGATTTGCGCCGCACAAATGCCGCCAGCGCCAGCAGGAAATCGGGGTCTTCATGCGGCACATCCTGCGCCCTGAAACCGGCGCTGTAGTTCTGCGCGATAAAGCCGGTATTGAAATCGCCGGTGACAAATTTTGGGTGCGCCAGCAGTGCCGATTGAAACGGGATGTTGCTCGATACACCCCGGATCACGAAGCCGTTGAGGGCTTCGC
Source organism: Betaproteobacteria bacterium (assembly GCA_025360705.1). Lineage (GTDB taxonomy): Bacteria > Pseudomonadota > Gammaproteobacteria > Burkholderiales > Burkholderiaceae_C > CAISIP01. Next base: position 884 of record JANYBQ010000292.1, read on the forward strand.
GCATCAACGCTATTGCATGCGTGCGATCCCGACCGTGCACGATCAGCTTGGCGATCATGGAGTCGTAGAACATCGGAATCTCCCCGCCCTCCTGTACTCCGGTGTCTACGCGTACGCCGGCTTCGATCATTCGCAGCGTCGGATCGGGGCGCAGGATGGTGGGACCGGCCGCAAACATCGTTTCGGTCGGCGGCGCGAACCGCACCAGCCGCCCGGTGCTTGGCAGAAAGTTGCGGAACGGATCTTCCGCATTGATGCGGCATTCGATGGCCCAGCCTTCGCGCCTGACTTCCGCCTGCGTGAGCGGCAGTTTTTCCCCGGCCGCCACCCGGATCATGAGTTCCACCAGGTCCAGCCCGGTAATACTTTCGGTCACGGGATGTTCGACCTGCAGCCGCGTGTTCATTTCGAGAAAATAGAAGCTCTGGTCCTTGCCGACCACGAACTCCACCGTACCGGCGCTCTGATACCTAACCGCCTTGGCCAGCGCCACCGCCTGCACGCCCATGGCCTCGCGCGTGGCGTCGCTGATAAACGGGCTGGGTGCTTCCTCAATGACCTTCTGGTGCCGGCGCTGGATAGAACACTCGCGTTCGTTGAGATAAATCACGTTGCCCTGGCTGTCGCCCATCAACTGAATTTCGATGTGGCGCGGCTCCTCGACGAACTTCTCGATAAACACCCGGTCATCGCCGAAACTGTTGCGCGCTTCGTTGCGGCAACTGGTGAAACCTTCGAATGCTTCCTTGTCATCAAACGCCACGCGCAGGCCTTTGCCGCCGCCCCCCGCACTGGCCTTGATCATGACTGGGTAGCCAATACCTCGCGCGATCTCGACCGCCTTCTCTGCGGTATCGATGGCTTCGTTGACGCCCGGAATGCAATTGACGCCGGCCGCCAGTGCCAGTTTCTTGGACTCGATCTTGTCGCCCATGGCGGCAATCGAGTAGTGCTTGGGGCCGATGAAAACAATGCCTTCTTCCTCGACCCGTTTCGCGAAGTCGGCGTTCTCGCTTAAAAAGCCATAACCCGGATGCACCGCCTGCGCGCCGGTCTGCTTGCAGGCCGCGATGATGCGGTCGGCCAGCAGGTAACTTTCACGGCTGGGCGCCGCCCCGATATGCACCGCTTCGTCGGCCAGCGCTACATGGCGGGCTTCACGGTCGGCGTCCGAATATACCGCGACGGTTTTGATGCCCATCTTGCGCGCGGTCTTGATGACACGACAGGCTATTTCGCCCCGATTGGCGATAAGGATTTTGTCAAACATAGGGCTTGCTCAGAGAGGGATATTGCCGTGTTTGCGCCACGGGTTTTCTATTTTCTTGTCGCGCAGCATGACCAGGCTGCGGCAGATGCGTTTGCGGGTCTCCGACGGCACGATCACGTCGTCGATGAAACCACGCGCACCGGCTACGAAGGGGTTGGCGAATCGCGCCTTGTATTCAGCCTCTTTGGCTGCCAGTTTGACCGGGTCGCCCTTGTCTTCGCGAAAAATAATCTCCACTGCGCCCTTGGCGCCCATGACGGCGATCTCGGCATTCGGCCAGGCGAAATTGACGTCGCCGCGCAGGTGTTTGGACGACATCACGTCGTAGGCTCCGCCGTACGCCTTGCGGGTGATCACGGTAATCTTCGGCACCGTGCATTCGGCGTATGCGTACAGCAGCTTGGCGCCGTGTTTGATGATGCCGCCGTATTCCTGACTGGTCCCGGGCATGAAACCCGGCACGTCCACGAAGGTGATCACCGGAATGTTGAAAGCGTCGCAGAAACGCACGAAACGTGCTGCCTTGATGGAAGACTTGATATCCAGGCAACCCGCCAGCACCAGCGGCTGGTTCGCCACGATCCCCACGGTCTGACCGTCCATACGCGCAAAGCCGGTCAGGATGTTGCGCGCGTATTCGGGTTGCAGCTCGAAGAAATCACCGTCATCGACCGACTTCAGGATCAACTCTTTCATGTCGTAGGGCTTGTTGGCGTTGTCCGGAATCAGCGTGTCCAGGCTCAGGTCGATCCGGTCCGCCGGGTCGCCGCTCTGGCGCACCGGCGCCTTTTCACGGTTGTTGAGCGGCAGGTAGTTGTACAGGCGGCGCAACATCAACAAGGCCTCGACGTCGTTCTCGAACGCCATGTCGGCTACCCCGCTGCGCGTGGTGTGGGTAATGGCACCGCCGAGTTGCTCGGCCGTCACTTCTTCATGCGTCACGGTCTTGACCACCTCGGGTCCGGTGACGAACATGTAGGAGCTGTCCTTGACCATGAAGATGAAGTCGGTCATGGCCGGTGAATACACCGCGCCGCCGGCGCACGGACCCATGATCATGCTGATTTGCGGCACCACGCCGCTGGCCATGACGTTGCGCTGGAACACATCGGCATAACCGCCCAACGACGCCACGCCTTCCTGGATGCGCGCGCCTCCCGAATCGTTCAGCCCGATCACCGGCGCGCCGACCTTCATGGCCTGGTCCATCACCTTGCAGATTTTCTCGGCATGCGCCTCGGACAAGGCCCCGCCGAAGACCGTGAAGTCCTGGCTGAACACGAACACCAGACGCCCATTGATCATTCCGTAACCGGTCACCACGCCGTCGCCAGGAATCTTCTGGTCCTGCATGCCGAAGTCCACGCTGCGGTGTTCGACGAACATGTCCCACTCCTCGAACGTTCCTTCGTCCAGCAGCAGTTCCAGCCGCTCACGCGCAGTGAGTTTTCCCTTGCCGTGCTGCGCATCGATGCGTTTCTGGCCGCCACCCATGCGCGCCCGTTCGCGTTTGGCTTCAAGTTGGTCGAGAATTTCGTGCATTGAGAGGATCTCCATTAAGGGTGCTGGATGGATTCGGACGCTTGGTGCCGGTACAGGGCGGCCGCCACGGTCTGGAGGCTGACAAAGTCCTTGCCCCATACCTTGCGGTTGGTGGGCAGGCGGCGTAACCACGCAAGGCGCCTGGCGGCGTGGCGCAGTACCGCGCGCACGGGTTCGGATTCGCGCGACAGCACCGACGCAAGTGCAGCGTCGAGCCGCGCGGCGTCAACCGCCAGATTCCACAGGGTCGATTGCAGGTAGATCAACCAGTCGCGCGCCTGCGCTTCCACCAGGCTCATGACTTCCAGCGGGTCGTCCTCGAAGTCGATCAGCCCTTCAAAAGCATCCGACACGATGATATTGCGCGCGAAGCATTGACTCAGGTATTGCCCTTGTGCATGGACCCGCAGCAGTTGCTCCATGCCCTGCAGCCAGATGCCGAACGCGTTTGCGCCCTGCTCACGCAGGGTCAGCGCCAGGTCCCGCGAACCCAGATAGGACATGACGAAATAGTCGTCCGCCACGTGGTGCACCTGTGGCACTGGCAAACCGCTGGCGGCCAATGCGCGCAAACGCATGATCTCGATCTTTTGCGAACGTGCGCCGCCATGCACCGGCACCGCCTTGAGATACGGCACACCGGCAAGCCAGGTCAGCATGTTCATCAGGCGGTGTGCCCATGGACTGCGCGTCGGGCGCTGTCCCTTGACCAGCACTTTGCCTTCGGGCAGATCGAATACCTCGACCCGTTTGGCACGCCAGCCGGGGGACGCCTCGATGCGCAATATCGACTGTGGCGAGATCATCTGTGCGCTGCGTCCGATACCCGGTCGCCGCCGGAACCGCCATGGGATTGCGCAAACAAGGCCAGCAACTCGCGCGCGGCGCTGGATGCGACCATGTCCCCTTGCGTTACGGTCTGGGTAATCGCCGCCAGCCGCGCGCGTACCAGCGGGTTTTCGCGAAATGCCTGGCGCAGCCCGGCTTCGACTCGTTCCCACATCCAGGACAGCGACTGTTGCCGGCGGCGCTCAGCAAAACTTCCGTTGCCCAACTGCAACTTGCGGAACATGGTGACGGCGGCCCACAAGGTGTCGACGCCCTCGCCCGATAAGGCACTCAGTGACAATACCCGCGGATGCCAGGCGGTCTCGTCATGGTGTGCGTTGGTCGGGTTGCCGAGCTGGCCCAGCAGGCGCAGCGAGGATGTGATCTGCGCCTGCGCGCGGGTCGCCGCGTCGCGGTCGAGATCCGCCTTGTTGATCAACACCAGGTCGGCCAGTTCCATCACGCCTTTCTTGATCGCCTGCAATTCGTCGCCGGCGTTCGGCAACTGCATCAGCACGAACATGTCGGTCATGCCGGCCACTGCGATTTCGCTTTGGCCCACACCCACCGTTTCGACGATCACCACGTCGTATCCGGCCGCTTCACACACCAGCATGGCCTCGCGCGTTTTCTCAGCCACGCCGCCCAGGGTGCCACTGGATGGACTCGGCCGGATATAGGCGCGCTCGTGCACCGACAACTTTTCCATGCGTGTCTTGTCACCCAGAATCGAGCCACCCGATACCGAGGAGGACGGGTCTATGGTCAGCACCGCCACCCGGTGACCGTGTTCTATCAGGTACAGGCCCAAAACTTCGATGAAAGTCGACTTGCCTACGCCCGGTACTCCGCTCAAACCGAGTCGGAAGGCCTGCCCCGAGTGCGGCAGCAAGGCAGCAAGCAACTCGTCTGCCTGCGCGCGATGGTCGGCCCGCGTGGATTCAATAAGAGTAATCGCTTTGGCAATGGCACGGCGCTGGGCTGGGCCTGAACCTTCGCAAACGCGCTCAACAATTGCATCGGATACAGCCACGGCCTTCCTATTTGAATTGTTCGAAAAATGTCAGATCAATGTCGTAAACGGTTCTAGGTGTCAACCCTAGTTCGAATTTCTTGAACATCTCGAATAGTTTTTCGCCATCGATCAGCTCAACCGGCGCAGCGCCCGCCCTCGCCGCTTCGGCGCGCGCTTGTATCGAAAATGTGCTGGTCGTCAAAAGGATGCCTTTTTCGGCACGCCCGTCCATCGCACCCCGCAGGTCACGAACCTCTTTTGGGGGCACTGGATTACCCCATTTCTTGCACTGAAAGACGACATTAAAGCTGACCAACTGATTGATCTGCAACACGCCAATGCCATCAATGCCACCATCTCCGGAACGTCCAGTCACCTTGACTCTCTCGAATCCTGCCTCGCGCAGCAAACGCATACAAAGATTTTCGAAACCTGACGGCGGCAACCGTCGCAGCAACACAAGAAAGCTCTGAACGCCGAGATCTTCATCGGCCTGCGGGGCGGAGGCTGTCACAGCGTTTTGCTCCGGCCGAGTCGTGGGCTCTTTGTCAGTGCTTTCCTTTCTCAGCAGCGCTTGGCGACGCACTTGCCGCAGGAAAAGCTCACGGCTCTGTTCCGGCGACAAACGAGTCTTGTGACCGAGCGGGGTCAGACTCCAAACCCCACGCCGACTTGAGTCGATCAATCGCTCCCACACAAGATACTGTCGAGCCCAATGAACTTGGTTATAAAAGCGCTCTTGCCCAGACTTCAGCACCTCATTGCGAAGTGACTCGGGGACCCGCTCTGCATCGGCAATTCGGTCCAGCGCCTCACGCGGAGCAGCTGAACCGCCCAGATCTCTCAATGCGTCCAGGAGCGGTCCAAACCATCGCACAAATTCCGCCGTTCCAAACTTCCGGCGCGGCGATTCACCTGACGTCATGATCGCTCCCCCATGGTCTGCTCCAACACTTGCTTGGCACGCAGAAGGCGAGGCACCAAGCCTTCGAACAAAGCCAAAAGCGGATCTATTCCGGTCAAGACTGTGGTGCGACTGGGAAACATGTTTTGGGATTTCAACCGTGAGATCCATGCCGCCTCACAGGATCTCGAAGGCACGGCCGTCGGGCAGCCGGTAGCGGGAGAAATCGCGCACGTCGGTGGTCATGACGCGCGTGACGCCAGTTTCGCTGGCCAGCCAGACCAGCGAAGCATCGGCAAGGTCCATCTCTGTACGGGGACTCTGTGTGTACTTCTGCATCAGGAGAACGAACTCTGCAAGGGCTTCCTGCTGAAAAGGAAATACCGCGATGGCGCCACTGGCTATCCAGTGCAGCAAGGTATAGCGTTGCGGTGGCGTCACGAGATAACTGGCCTCCACAACGCAGGGCCAGGTCGTGGACAAGGACCAATGCTCCAACGCGGCCAACTGGAAAAGCTCGTGATAGTGGGCGGCATTCTTCTGCTGCGCGCCGAAAGCCGCCACCAGGGCGCTTGCATCAATCAGCGCTGAGGCCATGTTTGGCTCTGAGTCGGGCGATTAATGCGGTGCGCGATTTCTCCGTGTCGTAGGGCAGCTCCTCACCTTTGAAAGCCTTCGCGAGTACCCGGTATTCGGGTCGCGCCTCTTCTGCCTTGAGTTGCATCATCAGCGCATAAGGATCCTTGCGTCCCAGCGCGCGCTCGACGGCATCGACGATGAATTGCGACTTGGTTATGCCTCTGCGCTTCGCAGCAAGTTCCAGTTCTTTTTCCATCAGGGGATTCATGCGGACAGATACGGCCATAGCGGACTCCGAAATACAGTATTACTGTATCACAAAGTCTTGTTTGCCGCCCGGATCTGTTCCAGCACATCCTTGGCGCTGGCCGGGATCGGCGTGCCTGGCCCGTAAATACCTTTCACACCGGCGGCATATAAAAAGTCGTAGTCCTGCTTGGGCACCACGCCACCGACAAACACCACGATGTCGTCGGAGCCCTGCTTCTTGAGCTCGGCAATGATGGCCGGCACCAGGGTCTTGTGACCGGCGG
>JANYBQ010000298.1 GCA_025360705.1 Betaproteobacteria bacterium
TCTACGATGGCGAAGTGTTCTATGAAGCATCGGCCGTGTTGCTGGTGTTCATACTGCTCGGGCATTGGCTGGAGATGCGTGCCCGCGCCGGTGCTTCGGATGCCATCCGCGCGTTGATGGATTTGGCCCCTGCGATGGCCACGGTGTTACGCGGCGGTGTCGAGACCAAGGTCGCAACTGCGGAGGTGCTCGCCGGTGAGATTGTCGTCATCAAGCCGGGGGACAAGATACCGGTCGATGGCGAGATCACCGAGGGAAGCTCGCAGGTGGACGAGTCCATGCTGACGGGTGAATCGATGCCGGTGAAGAAGGTCGTCGGCAACCCGGTCATCGGCGCGACGATCAACAAGAGCGGCAGTTTTCGTTACAAGGCCACCAAGGTCGGCGCGGACACCGCGCTGGCGCAGATCGTCAAGCTGGTGCAGGAGGCACAGAACTCCAAGGCGCCCGGTCAGTTGCTGGCGGATAAGGCGTCCCAGTGGCTGGTGCTGGCCGCCATCGCCATCGGGCTGTTGACCTTTGGCGTGTGGTTCTGGGTCATCGGCCAGCCTTTGCTGTTCGCGCTGACCCTTACCATCACCGTGTTCGTGATCGCGTGCCCCGACGCACTCGGGTTGGCCACGCCGATGGCCATCATGGTCGGGACCGGACTGGGAGCGATGAACGGCATCCTGTTCAAGAACGCGGCCGCGCTGGAGAACGCTACCAAGCTGACCGTCATCGTTTTCGACAAGACCGGCACGCTCACCCTCGGGCAGCCCGATGTGGTCGAGATGGTGACCGCGCCCGGCGTCAGCGAGGGGCACTTGCTGGCCACTGCAGCGGCAGTCGAAAAATTCTCCGAGCATCCATTGGCGCAGGCAATCCTTAACCGCGCCGGCTCCGCCCCAGCCGAAGTTGCCTCCAGCTTTTCCAATATCGATGGGCAGGGAGCCCAGGCCACCATCGGCGCGGACGCGGTCTTGCTTGGCAATCGCAAGCTGATGCAGTCGGAGAAGGTGAGCCTCGACGCACTTGCGTCCGAGGCTGCGCGCTTGGAGGGTGGCGGCCGCACGGTGGTGCATGTCGCTCGCGCGGGTCAGCTCATCGGGCTGATCGCCATCGCGGACGCGGTGCGCCCCACGTCGAAGGCGACGATCGCCAAGCTGCAGGAACGCGGCGTGAAGGTCGCCATGATGACCGGCGACAACCAGGCCACGGCCGAGCGCATCGGCAAGGAACTGGGCATCGACATCGTGCTGGCCGAAGTGCTCCCCGGCCAGAAGGCGGCGAAGATCAAGGAGCTGCAGGACCAGGGCAACAAGGTCGGCATGGTCGGCGACGGCATCAACGATGCCCCGGCCCTGACCCAGGCCGACGTGGGCTTTGCCATCGGTGCCGGCACCGACGTGGCGATGGAAAGCGCCCAGGTCGTACTGATGAAGAGCGACCCTTACGATGTGGTCGGCGCCATCGAGCTCTCAAGGGCAACGCTGCGCAAGATGCATCAGAACCTGTGGTGGGCGGTGGGCTACAACGTGATCGCCTTCCCGCTGGCGGCAGGCGTGTTCTACCCCTTCACACTTTCCCCGGAGATCGCGGCGCTGTCGATGTCCGGCAGCTCGGCGGTGGTGGCCATCAACGCCTTGATGCTCAAGCGCACCAAGCTCGCGGGTATCAAGAGGGCGCAATCGCGAGATGTATCGGCAATCGATACGCCGGCTTCTTCGGCGGCGGCTGCATGAGCGATCCCTTGCGTACAGCAGGAGTGGCGTCGCGGCCGGCGCCACGGGCAGCTGGCCAGGCGGACCACGCAATTGCGCAGCGAGGAGTGAACTGAATGTGCTTCTCCGCCACGGCCAGCTTTTCAGCGGGTGCCTTGCTGCTCGGCATCGGCACGCTCACGCTGAAATCGGCGCGTCGTCCCCGCGAAATGCCGTTCGCGGCGATCCCGATGTTGTTTGCGATCCAGCAGCTGACCGAAGGCGTGATCTGGTTGACCTTCAGCTTTGAAGCGCCTGCGCTCAATGCGGTGATGACCTATGTCTATTCCCTCTTCTCACACGTGCTGTGGCCAGTCTACGTGCCCGTGGCCGTGTGGCTGATGCAGCCGCCGGGATGGCGTCGGCGGGCTCTGCTCGCGCTTGTCGTGGCCGGCGCCGGGGTGGGTGCTTACCTGCTGTATATCCTGTTGGAATTTCCGGTAGTCTCGCGCCCCGTCGGCCAGCACATCGACTACGTCTCGCCGCACTTCTTCGCGGCAGTAACGACGACGGTCTACCTCATGTCAACCGCCCTCAGTCCGCTGCTGTCCACGCATCGCGTGGTGAAGATCTTCGGCGTTCTGGCCCTGGCGTCCTTTGCCGCGGCGTATTACTTCTACGCAACCTGGTTCATCTCGGTGTGGTGCTTCTTTGCCGCGCTGTTGAGCGCAATCGTCTATTTCCACTTTGTATCTCGCAGGGCCTGGCGCAGCAGGACGCAGTACATGCACGGAGGCACCGTATTCGATCGATCCACCGGGAACAACTTGTCGGATCCCCATTCATAAGAGAGGTAAACGATGAACACATTGAACATGACTAAAAATTGCATTTTCACCAGTCGCCTCGCATCGCTGTTGGCAGCCGTCCTGGTTGCAGCAGGGTCGGCCTTTGCGGCGGCGGACAAGGTCTATGTCGCCGATGAGGAATCGAGCACCATCAGCGTTATCGACGCGGCGTCCTTCAAAAAGATCGGCGACATACCGGTAGGGCAAGGTCCGCACAACGTGCAGGTCGCGCCGGACGGTAAGCTGGTATGGGTCACGAACAACGGCGAACCGGGCAAACCGGCCGGGAAAACGCCAGGTCAGGGAATGCCGAAGTCCGAACACGGAGCAATGGCCGGCGCGGGAGAAGTATGGGCCCTCGACACCGCCTCCGACACCGTGGTCGCCAAGGTGCCGGTGGGCATGCATCCCGCCCACGTCGTCGTGGCGCCCGACGGGCGATACGCCTACGTCACCAACGGCGGCGAAAACACCGTCAGTGTGGTGGACATCTCGGCGCTACGGGTCGTGGCAACCATCCCGGTCGGCGCTTCCCCGCACGGCATCCGGATCAGTCCGAACGGCGAACAGGCCTGGGTGGCCAACCTCAAGGGGGGTACGGTCTCGGTGGTCGACATTCAGACACGCAAGCAAGTCGCCCGGATCGCCGTTGGCAAAGGCCCGGCTCAGGTGGGCTTTACGCCCGATGGCCGGCTGGGTTTCGTGTCGCTGTCAGGGGAGAACCGGGTGGCGGTGATCGATCCGGCGAGCCGCAAGGCAATCCGCAAGGTGTCCGTCGGGACGGTGCCGATCCAGTTGTACGCCACGCCCGACAGCCGGCTGCTGCTGGTCGCCAACCAGGGCACGCGGGACAAGCCTGGCAGCAGCGTCAGCATGATCGACCTTGAAAGCTTCCTGGTCGTGGCGACGGTCGAGACCGGCCTTGGCGCCCATGGGGTGGTGATCGATCATGACGGGCGCCGCGCCTACGTGACCAACAGCTATGCGAACACGGTCTCCGTGCTCGACGTGGCACAGCGTAAGGTCATTGCGAGCGTGCCGGTGGGCAATGGGCCCAACGGTGTGAGTATGGCGCCATGACTGTGCTATGGGCAGCGGCACCGATCCGTTCATCAACCCGAAATCTCACGATCTAACTGAACTTTTTGGAGAAAAACATGCGCAAACTTTTGACAATCCTGCTAGCGACTTTGACCTTGAGCCTTACCGGCTGCGGCTACAACACATTTCAAACCGCGGACGAGCAAGTCAAGG
>JANYBQ010000315.1 GCA_025360705.1 Betaproteobacteria bacterium
ATGGCCAACATCGATGAACTCAAAAGCACGGGGCTCAAGGCCACATTGCCACGGCTGAAAATTCTGGAAATTTTCCAGAAAGGGCGGCAGCGCCACATGACCGCCGAGGACGTGTTCCGTGTCCTTCTCGATGAGCGGTCGGACGTGGGCCTGGCGACCGTTTACCGGGTACTGACGCAGTTCGAACGGGCGGGTATCCTGAGCCGCAGCCATTTTGAAAGCGGCAAGGCGGTTTATGAACTTAACGAAGGTCAACACCACGACCATCTGGTGTGCCTGGATTGCGGAAAAGTGGAAGAGTTTTACGACGCAGAGATAGAGAAGCGGCAACATGCGGTCGCCACATCGAAAGGCTTTTCGATTGCCGACCACGCCTTGAGTCTGTATGCCAACTGCACCAAGGAAAATTGCCCGAATCGCCCGGCGGTGTCCAATCGGCTACACCTCTGAAGCCGCGCGATTTCAGGGGTTGCGGCTGAGCGGGTGGTCTTGCACCATGGCTCTGCGGTGGCGTTCGACGAACTCCTGATAAGTATCGATACCGCGCAGCTGCAAAATGGTATTGCGTACAGCGGCTTCGACCAGCACCGCGATATTGCGTCCCGCCACCACTTGGATCACGACTTTTAGGACCGCAATGCCCAACACGTCCTGGGTCAAGGGTTCGTAAGGAATACGTTCGTATTCGCGCTCCAGCGTCTCGCGACGCACCAGATGCACGATCAATTTCAGGCGCATCTTGCGCCGCACCGCCGTCTCACCGAATATGGCGCGAATATCCAGCAAGCCGATGCCGCGCACCTCCAGAAGGTTCTGCAACAGGTCCGGGCAGCGGCCTTCGATGGTGGTCTGGTTGATGCGGTACAGATCGACCGCGTCATCGGCCACGAGCCCGTTACCGCGCGATATCAGCTCCAGCCCCAGCTCGCTTTTTCCCAGGCCGGACTCGCCGGTAATTAGTACACCCAGCCCCAATATGTCCATCAACACACCGTGCATGGAAGCCCGGTCGGCGAAGTGTTTGGACAGGTAGGCACGCAATACGTCGATCACGAAGGCCGACGACGCCTGGGTCGAAAACATCGGTATCTGAGCCCGTTCACACATCGACAGCAGTTCATTGGGCGCGGTCTGAGCATCGGCCAGTATCAGCACCGGTGGTTCCAGTGTGACGATGCGCGAGATGCGTCGCTTGCAATCGTCTGGCGTTCCCTTGGTCAGGTAGGCGACTTCGCGCTCGCCCAGGATTTGCACGCGGTAGGGATGGATGTAATTCAGGTAGCCGACCAGGTCGGCGCCGGAGCGCGCGGCACGGACCGCCACCTCATCGAAGCGGCGCTCCGACGCGCCAAGTCCCGCAACCCATTCCCATTTCAGGTAAGCGCGGAACTCTTCAAACAGAACATCGGCGCTGACTACGGTGGGTTTCACGGCAAGTCAGGCTGCCACTGCGAGATCAGGGTATGCAATTGCACCGCGTCGTCACTGGTGCTCATCTTGTCACGCAAGGGCGCATCGCTAAGCAGCTCGGCGATTTCGGACAGTATTTCCAGATGCTTCTGCGTCGCGGCTTCCGGTACCAGCAAAAAGATCAACAAACCCACTGCCTGGTCGTCGGGCGCGTCGAACCCGATGGCGTTGGCAAGTTGAAATACCGCCGCCATCGGCGCCTTGAGCCCCTTGATGCGTCCATGAGGTATCGCCACGCCGTGACCCAGACCGGTAGAGCCCAGGCGCTCGCGCGAGAAAAGACTGTCGGTCACCAGCGCACGGCTCAGGCCATGCAAGTTCTCGAACAACAGACCGGCTTCTTCAAACGCACGCTTCTTGCTAGTGGCATCGACGTGCACAAGCACTTGCGCAGGCGGCAGGATGGACGCGAGTCGATTCATATGGGGTTGCAGATTATGCACATAAAAAAACCGCCCGGCAGGCGGGCGGTTGGTGGGAATCGTGAGGGGCGGTCTCTACATAACGCGTTTGGGCGCTTCGTGGTGATGGTCCTGCAGGCGGTCCTTGTGCCGCACGACCTGCCGGTCCAGTTTGTCGACCAGTTCATCCACGGCGGCATACAGGTCGGCGTTGGAGCTTTCGGCGAACATGTCGCTGCCCTTGACGTGGATGTTGCACTCGGCGCGTTGCCTTCGTTCCTTTTCCTTCTGCTTCTCGATCGTCAAAAGTACTTTGACATCCACGACCTGGTCAAAGTGGCGGGTAATTCGATCAAGCTTGGTCGTTACATAGTTTCGCAAGGCTGGTGTTACTTCGAGGTGATGACCGCTGATCGTCAAGTTCATGGATATCCTCCTGTTGCTCTTCGCCGTTGAAAAGTCGCGAGCTGAATG
>JANYBQ010000319.1 GCA_025360705.1 Betaproteobacteria bacterium
CGATTTCCATCGCCAATCGCGTTAACAGCCAGATCGGTTCCGGGCCAATTAGGCGATGCCGATCCAGACCCTGAAGAACGAATCTGGCCCGGAAGCCTTCGGTGGCACAATTGATCGGTTAACCAGGCCCTTCCCATGCCACGGTTCGCATCCGCTAACCGGTTCAGCCGTGCCGCGGAAGGTTAATCAACAGCTTTGACCGGCTAATGTTTCCTCAAGGGAAACGGAGTTCAGCGCACCATGAGCCAGACCACGCCTTCCGGCACCACCCCGGCGTCGACGTACTACGCCTACGAAGCCAGTTCCTACCTGTTCGGCGGCAACGCGCCTTATGTGGAAGAGCTGTACGAGAACTACCTTGCCAACCCTGGCAGTGTTCCGGACTCCTGGCGCGATTACTTCGATGCTCTCCAGCACGTGCCCGCGGTAGACGGCAGTTCTGCCAAGGATGTACCGCATTTGCCGGTTGTCAATGCGTTTGCGGAGCGCGCCAAGCTGGGTGGCACGCGGGTGGTGGTGGATAGTGCCGATGCCGAAATGGGCCGCAAGCGCACCGCGGTCCAACAACTGATCGCGGCCTACCGCAACGTCGGCGCGCGCTGGGCCGACCTGGACCCGCTTAAACGCAGCGAACGTGGCCAGATACCTGAGTTGGAGAGCTCGTTTTATGGCTTCAGCGACGCCGACCAGGAAGCCGTGTTCGATACCAGCAATACCTTCTTTGGTAAAGACCGGATGAGCTTGCGGGACTTGCTCAACGCGTTGCGGGAAACCTACTGCGGCACCGTCGGCGCCGAATACATGTATATAACCGACCAGACGCAGAAGCGCTGGTGGCAGCAAAAACTGGAAGCGATTCGCAGCAAACCCAACTTCGATGCCGACAAGAAACGGCACATTCTGGACCGCCTTACAGCCGCTGAAGGCCTGGAGCGTTTCCTGCACACCAAATACGTGGGTCAGAAGCGCTTCTCACTGGAAGGTGGCGAGAGTTTCATCGCCTCGATGGACGAACTGATACAGCGCGGCGGCAGCGTCGGCCTGCAGGAAATCGTGATCGGAATGGCGCATCGGGGCCGGCTCAATGTGCTGGTCAACTCGCTTGGCAAGTTGCCGGCGGATCTGTTCGCGGAATTCGACCATACGGCGCCCGAGGACCTGGCCAGCGGGGACGTCAAATACCACCAGGGGTTCAGTTCGGATGTGTCAACGCCTGGCGGGCCGGTGCATCTGACGCTGGCGTTCAATCCTTCGCATCTTGAGATCGTCAACCCGGTGGTGGAAGGCTCGGTACGCGCGCGCATGGACCGGCGCGCCGACCCCCAAGGCAAACAGGTATTGCCGGTGCTGGTGCATGGCGACGCCGCTTTTGCTGGGCAGGGCGTAGTGATGGAAACCCTGGCGTTGGCCGAGACGCGCGGTTACCACACCGGTGGCACGGTGCATATCGTGATCAATAACCAGATCGGTTTCACCACCAGCGATCCGCGCGACAGTCGCTCCACGCTGTATTGCTCGGACGTGGTCAAGATGATCGAAGCGCCGGTGCTGCACGTCAACGGCGACGACCCGGAAGCGGTGGTGCTTGCAACGCAGATTGCGCTCGAATACCGCATGGAGTTCCAGAAGGATGTCGTGGTAGATATCATCTGTTTCCGCAAGCTCGGGCACAACGAGCAGGACACGCCCGCGTTGACCCAGCCGCTGATGTACAAGAAGATAGCGCAGCATCCTGGCACGCGCCGGCTGTACGCGGACAAGCTGGCGGCGCAGGGTTTCGATGCCGGGTTGGGCGACGAGATGGTCAAGGCTACGCGCGCGGCGCTGGACGCGGGCAAGAACACCTTCGATCCGGTCCTGACAAATTTCAAGAGCAAGTACGCCGTTGACTGGATGCCGTACCTCAACAAGAAATGGACCGACGCTGGCGACACGGCGATTCCCATGGCTGAATGGAAACGCCTGGCCGCCAAGCTCACCACCATTCCGGAAAGCGTCGCGCCGCACCAACTGGTGAAAAAGGTCTATGCCGACCGCGCGGCCATGGGCCGGGGCGAGGTACCGGTGGACTGGGGAATGGGTGAACACATGGCGTTTGCGTCGCTGGTGGCGAGCGGTTATCCGGTGCGCCTGAGCGGCGAAGACTCTGGACGCGGTACGTTCAGCCACCGCCACGCGGTGATCCATGACCAGAACCGCGAAAAATTTGACGAAGGCACCTACACACCCTTGGAAAACGTGGCCGACGGCCAGGCACCGTTCGTGGTTATCGACTCGATCCTGTCCGAAGAGGCCGTTCTGGCGTTCGAATATGGCTACGCATCCAACGACCCCAACACACTTGTGATCTGGGAGGCGCAGTTCGGCGATTTCGTAAATGGCGCGCAGGTTGTGATCGACCAGTTCATCGCTTCGGGCGAGGTCAAGTGGGGGCGCGTCAACGGCATCACGCTGATGTTGCCGCACGGTTACGAAGGCCAGGGGCCGGAGCACAGCTCAGCGCGTCTGGAGCGTTTCATGCAGCTCAGTGCCGACACCAATATGCAGGTGGTGCAGCCGACCACCGCCAGCCAGATATTTCACATCCTGCGGCGCCAGATGGTGCGCAATCTGCGCAAGCCATTGATCATCATGACGCCGAAATCCCTGCTGCGCGCCAGGGATGCCGCCTCGCCCCTGTCCGAATTTACCAAGGGTAGTTTCCAGACCGTCATTCCGGAACACAAGGACCTGCGGGCGGACAAGGTCAAGCGCATCATCACCTGCTCGGGCAAGGTTTATTACGACCTGGCCCGCAAGCGCGAAGAGCGGGGCCTGGAAGACGTCGCGGTGATTCGCATTGAGCAGCTATATCCGTTTCCGCACAA
>JANYBQ010000325.1 GCA_025360705.1 Betaproteobacteria bacterium
CCTTGACGTCCTTGGCCACGCGCAGGTTGATCTGGCGCGTGCCCAGGTAGCTGACCTCGATAATCTGTATACCCATCTTGGCCGCGACGGCGTCGTAATACTCCTTGCCGATCGGGCCACGCATGACCTTGGCCAGGTGGGCATAGTCGCGGAACATGTAGCCCGCGCTGAAGATGCCGTACTCGGGCAATTGCTGTTCCACCTCGAAGGTCGTCATGGTGCTCATTTCCAGATTGCCGCGCTGCAGCGCCGGCACCTCGGTGCCCTGGCGAAACAGCGAGCTTGCGCCATGCACCTGCACCGCGACCTGGCCTGGCAAGGCCTTCTCCACGCTGTCCTTGAACATCAGCAGCGACTTGTGCAGCCAGTCGGTCTCGGCGGCGGCGTGCGAAATGCGCATCGTGACCGGCTGGGCCCATGCGGCGCCGGTGAGCGCGAGGCCGGCCACCAGGGCGGTGCGGGCGAGAAGGGATCTGCGATTTGTCATGGGAGCATCCTTGAGTGGGGAGTGAAAAGTGAACGGAAGCGACTTGTTGCGCCGTAGCGTATTGAAATAAATTATCCATGTCAATATAAATTGTTGATTTAGATATAATTTAAATGCCATCATGCCTACTACCAAAACCGCCACCTCCCCGGTCGCCAGGCCCGCGCGACGCAGCGCAGTGGCGCCGGACGAACGGCTCGAATCCGGCGCGGACAGGGGGGACAAGACGCTGGCCGACCGCGCGCTGCGCCTGCTGCGCGACGACATCCTCAATGGACGGCTGGCGCCCGAGATGCGCCTGCGCATCAACGTGCTGCAGCAGAGTTACGGCCTTGGTCTGAGCCCGTTGCGCGAAGCCCTGCTGCGGCTGCTCAGCGAAGGGCTGGTGCTGGGCGAGGGACAACGCGGCTTCATGGTCGCGCCGGTGTCGCTGGCGGAATTGCAGGATCTGACGCGCGCACGTACCAGTTTGGACATCGGGGCGCTGACCCAGGCCATGGCGCAGGGCGGTGCCGATTGGGAGGCCCATGTTGTCGCAGCCAACCACCTGTTGTCGCGTACACCTTTGCCGGTGGATAGCAACGACGTGCAGGCTGCCAAGCTATGGGAGGAGCGCCACCGCGCGTTTCATCGGGCCTTGATTGCCGGTTGTGGCTCCCAATGGCTGTTGCGCCTGCACACCCAGCTGGCCGACCATTCCGAGCGGTATCGCACCATACGCATCCTGCACCATAAGGAGAAAGGCGCCCAGGTACGCGACGTGGTGGCCGAGCATGCCGCCATTACCGATGCGGTTTTGCGCCGTGACGTGGTGCAGGCCACTGAACTCATGAGCCGGCACATCGCGGCCACCGCGGTCGCCATGGGCCATTTCTTCGAACCCAAAAAGCGCGGCCGCAAAGCCGCTTGAACTTCCGCGCTAGCTGCGTCGGCAGGCTCCGCGCTTGACGGACCGGCCGCTGCTTACGACACTTGCGCCAGGGCGGGACCCTTCGCCTCCAAAAACATGGCAGGAGTGAAACATGGCAGGCGGTAACTCTGAACAGATCGCGGACTGGAATGGCGCGATGGGCCGTCAATGGGCCGCGCTGCAGCCGGAAATCGACGGCGTGGTTGTGCCCTTCGGCGCGGCCGCGCTGACGGCCGCGGCCGCGCAGGCGGGAGAGCGGGTGATCGACATCGGGTGCGGGTGTGGCGACACGTCGATAACACTGGCGCAAATGGTCGGTGCCGCGGGCGCGGTCCTGGGAGTCGACGTGTCGCGCCCGATGCTGGAGGTTGCGCGCACGCGCGCGGCGCCGCTGCGTTTGCCGCAGCTCGATTTTCGCGAGGTCGATGCGTCCGCGGCTGAGCTTCCCGCGCGCAATGATTTGTTGTACTCGCGTTTTGGCGTCATGTTCTTCAGCCAACCCACCCCGGCTTTTGTCCATTTGCGCAAGTCGCTGTGCGTGGGTGGCCGCCTGGTGTTTGTGTGCTGGCGCGCGCCGCGGGACAACCCGTGGGCGATGGCGCCGCTGGTCGCGGCGCGCAAGGCGATGAACGCCACGCCGGCGCCGGCCGACCCGTTTGCTCCCGGGCCATTCGCGTTTGCCGACGAGGAGCGGTTGCGCGGCATCCTGTCGGGCGCCGGTTTCGGCAATATCCAGTTGCAACGCTTCGACACGGCGATTTCCATTGGCGCGACGCCGCGCGATGCCGCGCAAAGCGCGGTACGGTTTGGGCCGGCTTCGCGTTTTATCCTGGATGCGGGCGCGCAAAACCTGCCGGCCATTCTGGATGCGATCGAAGGCGACCTGGTCCCGCTTGCCGCTCCCGATGGCCGTGTAAGCCTCAATGGCTCGACCTGGATCGTGTCGGCTTCCAATCCGGCGTAAGCGGTGCTGGGAGGCAGCCGACTACGGTCCGGCTCTACCGTCAGGGTGTCTTCACCGGCATTCAACCAGTTCCAGACGTTGGGGGTTGTCGCCGTATTGCGGACATTCGACATGCGCCGATCTTGATAGCGGTCATTGGCTTTGTTTGATTGACTCTCAACGGGTGTGCGCCCGGCGGTGGGCTCACGGCTCATGCGCAAACTCAGCTACGCCTTTGCCGCAGTCAGCCCGCACGACGGGGTAATGGACAGTCTGATCCTGCCGGGGGTCAACGCCCAGACCATGTCGCTGTTCCTGGGCACCGTGGCACAGCGTCACCCCGGTGAATTCATCGTCATGGTCATGGACCAAGCGGTCTGGCACATCGCCCATGCACTGGAGGTGCCGCAGAACATGCGCCTGGTCTTGCTACCGCCCTGGAGCCCAGAGATCAATCCGGCATAACACATCTGGGACTCGTTGCGTGAGGACTGCGTGGGCAACGCGGTCTTTGCCAACCTCGATGCTGCCGACAAGGCGCTCAGCGCCGCGCTGCGATCGCTCGAATCGGACCACGCAACGAGTCCCAGATGTGTTATGCCGGATTGATCTCTGGGCTCCAGGGCGGTAG
>JANYBQ010000344.1 GCA_025360705.1 Betaproteobacteria bacterium
TTTTGTTCGACCGCCTCAACGGCGCGGTCAAGCCACTGCTGGAGCAATGGGGCATCCCGTTTTCGCTCGATGTCGCCAATATCAAGTCCTTCGTGCTGACGTACCTGAATGCGAATTTTGAAGATGCGTTCGGATCGGTAATGGCCTCGCTCAAACTGGGCGGCAGTGTCGCCTTCGCGATCGTTGGTAACGCGGTGCTGATTCCGGTCGCGTTGTTTTATTTGCTGATGGACTGGGACCGCCTCGTAGCCTGGATGCTGCAACTCGTGCCAACCCGCGCGCGCAGTTCGTTCGACAGTTTTACCGGCGAGGCGGACGCGGTGCTGGGCCAGTATCTGCGCGGGCAACTGCTCGTCATGGTCATCATGGCCGCGTTCTACAGCATTGGCATGTTGTTGTTCGGACTCGACCTGGCGCTGCCGATCGGTGTGTTTACCGGCCTGGCGATGTTCGTTCCGTACCTGGGTTTCGGGCTCGGCATGATTTTGGCCCTGCTGGCCGGGTTGCTGGAGTTTTCCGCCACGGCCGGGCCCGGCAGGGCCTTGCTGATGGTGGCGGTTGTATACGGACTCGGCCAAGTGCTGGAAAGCCTGTACCTGACACCCCGGCTGGTCGGCGAGCGTATCGGCCTGCATCCGCTGGCGGTAATTTTTGCGCTGCTGGCGTTTGGCCAGGTGTTGGGCTTTGTCGGCGTGCTGATCGCATTGCCGGCCAGCGCCGTATTGCTGGTCGCGGTCCGGCGTGGCTGGGCCAGCTACCTGACCAGCAAGTTGTATCTCGGAACATGAAGCAGATTGCGCTCGACATCGGACTGGACACAGGCCCGACGCTGGAGAGCTTTTTCCCTGGTCCTAACGATTCGGTGCAGCAGCACCTGCGCTTGTGGGTTGGCGAAAACACCCGCGCGGCGACCCGTTCACCGGTGCCCACCTATGTGTGGGGAATGCGTGGCAGCGGAAAGACCCATTTGCTCAAGGCGGTGCGCGAAGCCCTGCGTGAACAAGGCGCGGTGGTTGGTTGGCTGGACGCATCCGACCTCGAACCGGAGCCGTTCAACGAAGCCTGGGCGGCGGTGCTGCTGGACGACGTGCACCTGTATTCGGCGGTGCAGCAACACGCCGCTTTCAACCGGTTCGTCAACGCGCAGACCCACCAGCGCTGGGTGCTGGCTGCCGGTGACGTGTCGCCGGCCAGCCTGAAGGTACGCGAGGACCTGCGTACGCGCCTGGGATGGGGGCACGTATTCGGCCTTAAGGTACTCAGCGAGCCCGAACGCCGTGCGGTATTGCGCCAGGCGGCCGATGCGCGTGGCGTGTTTTTGACCGATGAGGTGATGGATTTCATGCTGACCCGTTTCAGCCGCGACCTGGGCAGCCTGATGGAGCTGCTGAACCTGATAGACGCTTATGCCTTGCAGACCAAACGCGCGATCACCATCCCGCTTATTCGCTCCATGATGGACAACAGCTGAAATGGGTGACATCACCACCAACGTCACGTTGTTCGACCTCGACCACACCTTGCTGCCGATCGACTCCGACCACGCGTGGGGTGTTTTTACGACGACCATCGGCTGGACCGACCCGGTTGCATTTGCCCAACGCAACGAAGACTTCTATGCCCAGTACCAGGCCGGCACGCTGGACATTCATGACTACGTGCGCTTTGCCACTGACGCGGTGCGTCGCCACGGGAAAGAGGCTTCGCTTGCGGCCCACGCGGATTTCATGCGCCTGGTAGTGCAGCCGGCGATCCGGCCCGAGGCGCTGGAACTGGTGCGCCGGCATCAGCGCGCCGGTGACCAGGTCGCGATCATCACGGCTACCAATGAATTCGTGACACGGCCGATTGCCGAGGCCTTCGCCGTGCCGGACCTGATCGCCGTGGAACTGACGCGCGACAATACGCCGGGCGCTGCCGGCTGGATCACCGGTGAGATAAACGGCGTGCCCTCCATGCGTGAAGGCAAGGTGCTGCGGTTTGGACAATGGCTGCAAAACCGGGCCCTCGACTGGAAGGATATTCATCTGACTTTTTACTCCGACTCGACCAACGATCTTTCGCTACTGGAGCGCGCCAACGAGCCCGTCGCGACCAACCCCGATGCCCGTTTGCGCGCCATCGCCGCCGAGCGCGGATGGCGCATACTGGACCTGTTTACCAAGATTTAGCTACGACTAACATGCCGCGCAAATGTAAGTCTGCGCTGAAACTTCGTTTTCATGATTAAAAACTTTATCGACAAACTGCTCGGCAGATCCGCGACCCACGCAAAGACCCCCACGCGTAGCGCGAAACCCAAATTCGGCAAACGCCACGAGGTTCCCGCCAGTGAACACGGTATCGATCCGAACCTGGTCGATGAACGTGCCGCTACTGTCGTGCATACCCTCAAGCAGGCCGGTTACGAGGCCTACATCGTGGGGGGCGCGGTGCGCGATCTGTTGGTCGGCTTGCGCCCGAAAGATTTCGACGTGGCCACCAACGCCACACCGGAGCAGGTCAAGGGCCTGTTCCGGCGCGCCTTCATCATCGGCCGGCGCTTTCGCATCGTGCATGTGGTGTTTGGCCGCGGGCGCGAACATGAAGTGATCGAGGTGTCGACTTTTCGCGCCTACATGGACAACGCCGCCGCCGAGCAAGTGGCCGGTAACGAACGCACCAGCCGCAGCGAGCTGGCCGGTATGAAACACGCGGTCGATTCCAGCGGGCGCGTGCTGCGCGACAACGTCTGGGGCCCGCAGGAAGAGGACGCGGTACGGCGCGACTTCACGATCAACGCGATGTACTACGACCCCGAGACGCAGATCGTGGTGGACTACCACGGCGGCATCAAGGACGCCCGGAAACTCACGCTGCGCATGATTGGCGACCCGGTCACGCGGTACCGCGAAGACCCGGTGCGCATCATTCGCGCGGTGCGTTTCGCCGCCAAGCTGCGAGGATTGGGTTTCAAGCTCGAACCCAAGACGGCGGCGCCGTTGGTGGCCATGCGCAAGCTGCTGGCCGACGTGCCGCAAAGCCGTCTCTTCGACGAGATGCTCAAGCTGCTGCAGACCGGCCATTCGCTGGCCACCATCGAGCAGCTCAAGGAGCTTGGTCTTGGTCACGGCATCTACCCCTTGCTGGACCTGGTGGTGGAGCGCGCGCAGGAGCCGTTTGTACGCTCCGCGCTGCAGGACACCGACCGGCGCGTGGGCGAAAGCAAACCGGTCGCCCCGAGTTTCCTGCTGGCCTGTGTGTTGTGGTCGGATGTGCGCGAGGGTTGGAACAAACGCATGGAAGGGCGCACGCGCCAGGCGTCGTTTCCGGCCTTGCAAGAGGCCATCGACGATGTATTCGGCGCGCGTATCGGCGACGTGTCCGGCGGCGGCAAGCTGGCCAGCGATATGCGTGATACCTGGCTGATGCAGCCGCGTTTTGAAAAGCGCGTCGGTACATCTCCCTTTGGCATGGTCGAGCAGCCGCGTTTTCGCGCCGCCTTCGACTTCATGCGCCTGCGCGCGGAAAACGGCGAGGTCGAAGAAGTGTTGGCCGACTGGTGGCAGGACTTCAGCATGGCCAACGACACGCTGCGTCAGGACATGGTCGATCAGGTGCGGGAGGAGCAGGCAGTGCGCCAGCGTGCGCCGCGCCTGCCTAAAGCGCCAGCGCAGCGTGATGCGGCTTCATTGCAGCGCGACCCGGCTGCAGCGCCGTCATCGGACGCCGTGGACCCCGAAGCCTCCAGGCATGACGCATCGGCGGATGGCTCGCCGGCGGACCAGTTTGCTGCCTCCGACGCGCCCCGGAAAAGGCGCCGTCGTCGCCGCTCCGCGGGAACTGGACCGCCTTCTGGCGAAGGTGCTTCTTCAGGCGAGTGAGGGAATAGGACTTGCGTGACCCGGTAACCGCCTATGTGGCGCTGGGCGCCAATTTGGGCGACGCGGTGGCCACTGTTCAACAGGCGATAAGGGACATCGATGCGACCCACGGTGTCGACGTGGTGCGACGTTCCTCGCTGTACCGGACTGATCCAATTGAATCCAGCGGTCCCGATTACATCAATGCGGTGGTGCAGATTTCAACGTCCCTGACAGCACCCGCGCTGCTCGCGCAATTGCAGCGACTTGAGCACGATGCCGGCCGTCAACGTCCCTACCGCAACGCACCCAGGACTTTGGATTTGGACTTGTTGCTCTACGGCAGTGCCCACATGGAAAGCCCGCAACTCATGGTGCCGCATCCGCGGATGAACGACCGCGCCTTTGTGCTGGTGCCGCTGGCCGAAATCGCACCGAAACTCGTGGCGTTAGAAGCGCTGGAAGCAGTATCGAATCAGTCCTGCACGGCTTTGGCACCGTCGGTTTGAAGGCCGACTCGCGCCACCGCCCCGGTAAACTGCGCGCGCGGCCATGCCGGCCCTGATGTTGGACTTGACGCCGGACCACGCCGGATAACAAGTATTTCAGGAGTCTTTCGTGTTTGAAAAAATTGTGCCGGTCAACAAGGATGTCCACGCCCATACGAAGGTCAGAGAGATAACCAGTTTCGCGTTTGCATCTAGGCTCCAAATCGCCGATGTGACGATGCAGGAGTTCACCCGGGCGGCGGCTATTTTCCCCATCGTGTTTGTGGAAGACAAAGACAAGGACGCGTTCCGTCCGGTGGTGTTACTGGGCCTGAACGTTGGCCAGAACCTTTTCGTCGATGCCGCTGGCAAGTGGCGGGCCTCTTATGTACCGGCCGTCATTACGCGTTTTCTGTCCGAACACAATATTTTCACGCCACTGAACCTGAGGGTGCGCGACAACAGCAATGTCAAGAACATCCTGGGCTGTTATGCGATCAACGAAGAACGTCTGAACAATCTGTCGGACGAGCTATTTTTGGAGATCAAGAACCAGCGTTATCTGCCCGCCATATATGACCATCTGATTGCGCTGGCGCAAACGGAATGTCTGGTCACGCTGCAAGAAGAGGCCTCCGCCAGAGATGGCTGATTAACTGCGCCGACTGGCGCGTCATGCTTTGGGCATGAGCACGGCCGTTTGCTCGGCGCTAAACAAACTCCGCAATCATTTCAATCTCGACGCAGGCCCCCATCGGAATCTGCGCCACGCCAAACGCGCTGCGTGCATGGGCGCCTGCATCGCCGAACAGCTGGCCGATCAACTCGCTGGCGCCGTTGGTCACCAGATGCTGCTCGGTGAAGTCGGCGGTGGAGTTGACCAGCGACATCAGTTTGACGATGCGCTTGACGCGGTTCAGGTCGCCGACCGCCACGTGCAGCGTGCCCATCAGGTCGATGGCCACGGCGCGCGCGGCGGCCTTGCCTTCATCGGTGCTCATGTTCTTGCCGAGCTGGCCGACCCAGGGCTTGCCGTCTTTCTTGGCTAAGTGGCCGCTCAGAAAAACCAGGTTGCCGGTCTGCACGAAAGGCACGTAAGCGGCTGCGGGGATGGAGACCGGGGGCAGGGTAATGTGGAGTTCTGCCAGTTTGTCGTAGACGTTCATAGGGGTTCCATGGTGTGAATGATCGACTGGAGGCCCACGCGCAAAACGCAGCTTCAGTAAAGGCCGATGCGCAAAAAAAGCGTGATGCCGAAACTAAAAGTGTATGCCACCCGAGTCGGCGCTCCGGCTCACTGATTTTGGCTGTGGCTTTGAGATTTTCCCGCGTTAACGGATGTGGCTGGCCAGGCCTGCTGACCGGGCGCGGCGGCCGCTGCTTCATCCATCGGCGTCACCGTCACCGCGACGCGCAGGCGGTGATTCGCGCCGCCATGGATGACGCCGCGAATCGGGGAAACATCCGAGTAGTCGCGACCGGTGGCCAGCACAATGTAGTCCTCGCCTGGCGTGCCCCAGCCCCAGCGGTCGTTGGTCGGGTCGAAGTCGCACCAGCGCGCGTCGGCGGGCAGGTCGGGCAACAATACCGAAATCCAGGCATGCGAGGCGTCGCCGCCCACCAGGCGCGGTTTGCCGGGGGGTGGCAGGGTCAACAGATAACCGCTGACATAACGCGCCGCCAGGCCGATCGAACGCAGGCACGCGATCATGATGTGGGCGAAATCCTGGCACACACCTTTGCGTTGCGCCAGCGCTTCGAGTGCCGGGGTATTGATCTCGGTGCTCTCGCTCTCATAAGTGAAGTCGGCATGGATGCGATGCATCAGGTCCAAAGCGGCCGCGAACAAGCCCAGCCCGGGCGCGAAACTGACGCGCGCGTAGGCCGCGAATTCGGCGTGCCGGGGCGCGTACGGCGATGCAAAAACAAACTCCGCCGCCGGGTCGTAGACACCATCGACGCGGTAGCGGAAAAGTTCGCGCACCAGTTCCCAGGGCAATTCGCTGGCCGGCATGGCGGGGGCTTGCGTAACCACCACACTGGTCGCGACCACGCGCAGGCGCGCGTGTGCCGTCTGCAGCGAAATAAAGGTGCGGGTATTGCCATAGATATCGATGGCGGGCGTTTGCTGGGCCGGCTGCGGGTGCACCTCCAGCGTATGCGACAACAGGCTCTGGGTGGCTGTGTGGAGCGGCCGCAGATACGCCATGTGTTGCGCCACTTCCACCGCCGGCACATAGTCATAACGCGTTTCGTGGATAACTTGCGCCTGCATCACGCACCCAGACTTTGCCGGGCCTCGCCCGAGTGGGTAAAGTAGGTGGCGCCGATGACCTCGGAAACGTCGAAGGAAACATTCACGCACTGGTCGAGCAAGGCGCGCAAGCGCATCAGATTCTGCACATTGCCGCTGTTGTCCAGGCCGTCGTCCCCAAAGCTGCATAGCTGCGCCAGGTCCCAGCTCTTCGGGTCGGGCACCCGCAGGGACAGCTCGCCGAGTTCGTTGGGTTCGCTCCCGGCCAGTTTGGCCAGCCTTGCGCGCAGGGTATGGGCCACCCAGGCCAGCGAACGCGGGTTGTCGCGGTCGAGCACCAGCAGGTCGATCAGTGCTGCGATATCGCGGCTTTGCTGGAACTGCGCATGAAACGTGATGGTGCTATCGAACAATGCCACCACCGCTTCGAAGCCTGGCTCGCTCTGCAGCGCCGCGGTTTCCAGCCCGCGCGCCAGAGATGCCGACAAGAAGCCCAGGCGCTCTATGTGGCGTCCGATGCTCAGCAGCCGCCAGCCGTCGTCGCGTGTCATGCGATCGGTCTGTGCACCCGTAATCGCCGCCATGGTTCGGCCCGCGGTCTTCAAAATGTCGAGGGTTTCGATGGTGGAATAGTCGCCTTTTTTGGCCTGCGCGGCGCAAGCCTGGGTTAACTGCTCCTGCGCACGCACGATCAGGTTCCAGTGTTCCTGCGACAGGCGATCGCGCACCGTGGAGCCGGCAGACTGGACCGCGCGCAGGTTGTAGCCAACGCTGGCCGCCTGGTCCGTGCTGCCCAGGCTGGCAATCAGCGAGCGCTCGAACACGCGGCGTGCCTGCGCCGGGCCGGGCACACTTCGCAGCACCAGTGAATTGGCCACGGCCATCTTGCCAAGCCAGGCCAGCAAGGGCTGCGCGGATTGGTCTTCGCCGTTGAGGCATTCCAGCGTCAGCCGCGCCAGCGCGATGGTGTTTTCGGTGCGTTCGGTATAGCGTCCCAGCCAGTACAGATTTTCCGCGGCACGGCTTGTCACCACACGCTTGCGTTGTGCCACGGCGCCGGGCGTCAGGGCCGGCTGGAGCAGGGTGGTGCGGTCCACGTCGCCGCGTGTCATGGCCCATACATCGGCACTGCCGCCGCCACGCTGCATGGTGGCGATTTCCATGTTGGCCAGCGCCACCCGCGCCAACCCGCCGGGCAGTACCTGCCAGGACCGGGGTCCGTTGGACAACGCGAACACACGCAACATGACCGAACGCGGCACGATACGTCCGGCCTCGGGCGAGCCCTTGGCGGAACGTTGCCAGGTCGGTAGCTGCGCCAGCGGCAGATAGGCCTGGACGGCGTGCTCGTCCCCCTGGCGCGCGATACGCCCGGCCCACTCGTCGAGTTCGCGTGGCGACAAGTCGCGTCCCAGCACGGATTCAAAATTGCCATGCTGCACTGACCCCGGATAGGTCGGTTTGATGGCGCATTCAGCCAGCTGCGGCAACACCTCTTCCATCGCACTGCGTTCGCCGCACCACCAGGTGGGCAACGCGGGCAGCTTGAGTTCCTGGCCCAGCAGGTGGCGCGCCAATGCCGGTAAAAAGCCCAGCAAAGCCGGCGACTCCAGAAAGTCCGACCCCGGTGCGTTGGCCACCAGCACGTTGCCGGCGCGAATCGCCTGCAGCAAACCGGGCACGCCCAGGGTGGAGTCGGCGCGCAATTCCAGCGGGTCGAGGAACTGGTCGTCCATGCGTTTTAGCAGCGCATGGATAGGCACCAGCCCTTTGAGTGTCTTCAGGTACAGGCGCTGGTCGCGCACCAGCATGTCACCGCCTTCAACCAGCGTCAGCCCCAGGTACCGCGCCAGATAGGCGTGTTCGAAATAGGTTTCGTTGTACGGACCGGGCGTGAGCAGCGCGATACGTGAATCCTGGCCCCCCGGACTGATGGCTTTCAGGTTGTCCATCAGCGCGCGATAGGCGCCGGCCAGGCGCTGCACATGCAGGTTCTCGAACGCCTGCGGAAACAGGCGCGAAACGGCCAGACGGTTCTCCAGCAGATAGCCCAGTCCCGAAGGCGCCTGGGTACGTTGCGACACCACCCACCAGTTGCCGTCGGGCCCACGCGCCAGATCGAAAGCCGCGATGTGCAAATGCGTGCCGCCCACCGGCTCCGCGCCATGCATCGAACGCAGGTAACCGGGATGCCCGTGCACCAGAGCCGGCGGCAAGAGGCCGCGCGCCAGCAGTTGTTGCGGCCCGTAGACATCGGCCATCACCTGTTCCAGCAGGCTTACGCGTTGCAACACGCCGGCCTCGATTTGTTGCCAGTTCTCGGGTGTGACAATCAGCGGAAACAGGTCGAGCGACCAGGGGCGTTGCGGCCCGCCCGCATCGGCATACACGTTGTAGGTCACGCCGTTGTCGCGAATCTGGCGCTGCAGGCTGGCAGTGCGGTGGTTCAGGTCACCCAGGCCATCGCTGCCCAGGTTGTCGAAAAACTGGACCCATGGCATCGCCATCCGGTCCCGGTTGGCACTGGACAATGTTTCGCCATCGGGGAACAGCGGCGCGGCCCTGCCGCCACGCAGTTCGTCGAAGTGGCCGGCCGCTGCCGGCACCACCAGGTCTTCCAGCGCGCTTGTCGGTGTCGGGGCTTGCAGCATCAAACGTTGGATGGCACGTAAACAGGCCTAAGGTGCGCGGCGCAAGTCCAGCGTAAACGGAAGCTCGCGGCTGGTGCCGACCTTGACGCTGGCCTGCGATACCTGCATGGTGCCGGGGGTGTGGCCCATCGCCACGAAACGCGACAAACGCCGGCTTTCGGCCTCATAGGCGTTAACCGGGAAACTCTCGTAACTCAGGCCGCCGGGGTGGGCCACGTGGTACTGGCAACCACCCACGGAGCGATGCATCCAGCTGTCGACGATGTCGAAGGTCAGCGGCACATGGACCGCTATGGACGGGTGCAAGGCCGATGGCGGGCTCCAGGCCTTGTATCGCACAGCGGCGACAAACTCGCCTTCGGTGCCGGTGGATTGCAGCGGCAGGGGCTGCCCGTTGCAGGTGACCAGGTAGCGGCTTTCGTTCATGCCGGTGACACGCACCTCGATGCGTTCCAGCGACGAATCGACGTATCGCGCGGTCCCGCCCGAGGTACCTTCTTCACCCATCACATGCCAGGGCTCGAGCGCGTTGCGCAGCGTCAGTTCAATACCGGCCGATCGCACGCTGCCCACCATCGGAAAACGGAATTCCAGATGCGGCGCGAACCATTCGGGGTCGAACGCGAATCCGGCGCCGCGCATTTCCGAAATCACGTCGTTGAAGTCCATCTTGATGAAAGTCGGCAACAGGAAACGGTCGTGTAGCGAGGTGCCCCAGCGGCTGGCGTTCTCGCGGTACGGCTGTTTCCAGAAACGCGCCACCAGCGCGCGCAGCAGCAGCTGCTGCGCGATGCTCATGCGCGCATGCGGCGGCATCTCGAAAGCACGCAGCTCCAGCAGGCCCAGCCGTCCGGTGGCGGAGTCGGGCGAATACATCTTGTCGATCGAGAACTCGCTGCGGTGCGTGTTACCGGTCGCGTCGATCAGGATGTTGCGCAGCGTGCGGTCCACCAGCCAGGGCGGCATCGACTGGCCATGGATTTCGCGGTTGTGCTGGATCTGCTCGAGCGCGATTTCCAGTTCATACAACTGGTCGTTGCGTGCTTCGTCCACACGCGGGGCCTGGCTGGTCGGCCCGACGAACATGCCACTGAAGAGGTAGCTCAGGCTTGGGTGGTTATGCCAGTACAGCAGCAGGCTGGCGAGCAGCTCGGGCCGGCGCAGGAACGGGCTGTCGTCGGGTGTCGCGCCACCCATCACAAAGTGGTTGCCACCGCCGGTGCCGGTATGGCGGCCGTCGGTCATGAACTTCTCGGCCGACAGGCGCGACTCGAAAGCAGCGTTGTACAGAAACTCGGTGTTCTTGACCAGTTCACCCCAACTGCTGACCGGATGGATGTTGACCTCGATCACGCCCGGGTCGGGAGTGACTTGCAGCAACTTCAGGCGCGGATCGCGCGGCGGTGGATAACCTTCCAGCACCAGCGCAATACCCTGTTCCTCGGCCGTGGCTTCAATGGCGGCCAGCAGGTCCAGATAGTCTTCAAGCTTTTCCAGCGGCGGCATGAAAACATATAACACGCCCGACGATTCGCCCTGCAGTTCGGCCTTGGGGCCGCTGGCGCGGCGCGGGTCGCGCACCTCCACGCACAGGGCGGTGCGGCTGGTCCACGCCGCCGATTCATTGCGCTTTGGAAAACGGGTCAAATCGGGCGGCTCCCGCTGGCCGGGGCTTTGCGCGAATAACGCAACCTGCGCGGTCGCCGCGCTGGGGTCGACAGGACTTTGCAGCTTGTGAATTGCTTCGGGTTGCGGTCCCATGCCGGTCAGGTAAGGCGAGGCGCTTTTCAAAGCATCATTGGCCAAAGCGTCATTGGCGCCCATGCCTGCAGGAATGCCTGCTCCAGCGCTATAACGACTCGCAACCACGTCGTGTGCGGGCAAGGCATCGTGCGGCGTGCTGGGGTCCTGCTCGATCAGATACGGGAAGTCGGCCTGGCTGACCCAGGGCAGCGAGTCGAGCGGCAAACGCAGGCCCATCGGCGAATCGCCGGGCATCAGATAGAGGCGGTCGTCGCGCAGGAACCAGGGGCCGGTGACCCACTGCGGGCCGGCCAGCCGCGGGCCCTCGCCTGCCTTGACCGGCAACACGTAGCCCACCACCGCGTCGAGCTTTTGCCCGAAGACACGGCGCAAGCGCGAGCGCTCCATTTCGTCGTCGAGTTTCGATTCGAACGGGTCCACATTGACCGGCAACCGGCGCTCGCGCCACAGGTAATACCAGACGTCCTCATAGCCGGGCAACACGAACTTGTCGGTCAAGCCGAGTCTGTGTGTCAGCGCGGTGATAAAGCGCTGCGCGTGGTCGCTGGTGTAGTGGGTTGGTTTGCGTTCGTCGACAAACAGCGCCGGGTTGCGCCATACCGGCTGCTGGTCGGCGCGCCAGTAAATGTTGAGCGCCCAGCGCGGCAACTGTTCGCCCGGATACCACTTGCCCTGGCCAAAATGCAGGAAGCCACCTTGCCCATATTCGGACCGCAGCTTTTGCACCAACTCGGTGGCAAAACCGCGCTTCGTAGGCCCCAGGGCATCGGTATTCCATTCCGCTGCGTCACGGTCGTTGACGGCAACGAATGTCGGCTCGCCGCCCATGGTCAGACGCACATCGCCGGCCAGCAGTTCCTGGTCGACCACGGCCCCGAGCCGCATGACATCGGCCCATTGCGATTCGGTATAGGGCTTGGTGACGCGCGGCGATTCGTGGATGCGCGTTATCTTCATCTCGTGGTGGAACTCGACTTCCGCCTCATCGACCGCGCCTTCAATCGGTGCGGCACCGGAAGGTTGTGGCGTACAGGCCAGAGGAATATGGCCTTCGCCGGCCAACAGGCCCGAGGTAGCGTCGAGGCCGACCCAGCCCGCGCCCGGCAAATACACCTCGCACCAGGCGTGCAAGTCGGTGAAATCGACTTCGGTACCGCTCGGCCCATCGAGTGCCTTCACGTCGGGTGTGAGCTGGATCAGGTAACCAGACACAAACCGCGCCGCCAGACCGCTATGGCGCAGCAGTTGCACCAGCAGCCAGGCCGAGTCGCGGCACGAACCGGACTCCAGCGCCAGCGTTTCTTCGGGCGTCTGTACACCAGGCTCCATACGGATCAGGTATTGGATGTCGGTATGCAGCATCTGGTTTACCGCCACCAGAAAGTCGATGCTGCGTTTCTCGGTGCGATCGACGCGAGCCAGGTAGGCAGTCAGCAGCGGCGTCAGCGGGTCGGCCGCGAGATACGGCGCCAGTTCCTGCTTGAGCAACGGGTCGTAGGTGAACGGAAATTTTTCGGCGTAGGGCTCCAGGAAAAAATCGAACGGGTTATAGACCGCCATGTCCAGCACCAGGTCCACCGTGACCTTGAACCCGGTGGTTTTTTCGGGAAACACCAGTCGCGCCTGGTAATTGGCGAACGGGTCCTGTTGCCAGTTGATGAAGTGCCTTGCGGGTTCGATTTGCAGCGAATACGAGATGATCTTGCTGCGGCAGTGGGGCGCTGGCCGTAGCCTGACGACCTGAGGGCCCAGCGCGACCAGGCGGTCATAACGATAGTGCGTAACGTGGTGCAGTGCGGCGTGAATCGACATCGTGTTCTCAGGTAGACCCCGGAAATTTTCCGGACAAGGCGCGGATTTTGCGCAACACGCCCTTGGGAGGAGATACTAGCAATTTTGGCGCCATGTTCCGTTGTTACGGCGCATTAGTTGGCGTCAAGCTGAATCGGAGTTTTTGCATGCCTGAGCCGAGCAAACCATTAGCGGTCCTGGTGGTCGACGCCTTACAACGCGGGAATATCCTGGACGCGATCAAACTTTTGCGCGATTCCAGGGGCGTGGGACTGCAAGACGCCAAAGAGGCGCTGGATTATTATTTGCGTAGCAACACGGTCAGCAGCGCGACGGTCCCTACAACGCCGTCGCGTTCTCCGGGCACGCCTCCGCCAGAAGTCGCCGGCGCCTTGCAGCAGGGCAGCAAGAACGAGGCGATCCGCCTGATGCGCGAGCGAACCGGCCTGGGTTTGAAGGAGGCCGGGGACGCGGTCGACGCCTATCAGGCGCAGACGCAGCTGATGCAGGGGACCGGTTCCCCCGGCGAGGTGCCGCGCTCCGACGGCACGATCTGGTGGGTCATCGGCGGGATCGTGGTCGCATGGGCGCTGTACCACTTTGCGGACCGGACCGTCTGGGTTTGATGCCGTTCTGAGGCAGGGCGCCTATTGGCAGCGCGGCCATTCGCACACGATTCAGGAGCGGAGGGCTTGAATGTGCTGCCGTGGAAAGCCGGGGTCCGATTCAGATCCTCGTGAGCCGCGGACGCCGGGGTGGATGGCTCCGCGGCTGTCCCTCCGTGGTGGCCTAGCCCTAGTTTCGCATTGATTTGAAGATGAGTCTCAGTTCTCACCCGTAAAGCATCACTGCAATGGTCGAGAAGTCATGCATGAAAGAATGTCTGGAAACCATCTGTCAAGGTCGAAGACCTTCACCGCACGACGCTGCTCTGCGGTGAGTTCCGGCGCGAGCAGGACGGTGGGTCGGCGCCCTGGGCCTCCAGTGGAAGTCCGAACCAGTGTGGCCTTGATGCCGGCCAGGCTCTCCAGCATTCCTTTGGCCGATGCGTCTGGTGCCAGTGCGATCCTTGCCAGGCTCACGAGCATCAGGCCCAGAACAGTCGCCAAGGTGTGCAGCCGGATTGATCCATCGGCCCACTGATGCGACGGCCCCCAGGGCACTACGCCGCCTTTCTTGGCCCTGCGGAACAGCTCCTCAACATTCCACTGACCGCGAAAGGCGTGGACGATGCGACCCGTGCTCCAGTTGTGCCGGTCCGTGCATAGCACCCGTCGACCCAACCGGGTCTTCTCCAGCTCGCGCCGCTTGGCCGGATCCACTGCCCACTGCAGGGTCGGTGCTTTGTCGCTCCCCTGTATGGTGGTTGCCACGAAGCTCGACAAATGTTCCCGGCCCAAGGCCTTCTTGACTCGGTCTTCAAGCCGGCTGCGCGTGATGTGGCCCTTCTCGATCAGCGCCTGAAGCTTGGCCAACTCTACCTTGGCCTTGCGCAGCGCCACGGCGATGCCGCGCTTTTGCCCCGCGAGTAGCTCCTCGCTCTCCACCACGACCAGCGTGCGGTCCAACTCCCCCACCGCGGTTCGCACCCGCGCGGCCCGCACTTCGCTGAGCTTGCCCGACAGCGGCTTCATCGCGCCGCGCTGCGCGGCCATGCGCAGCGCGTGGTCTGCCGCGTTGTGCCCAAGCGGCAGCGAGATGAGGCTGTAGTAGCCGGCGGCATCGAGCTCGAGCTCCAATTGCGGGCTCCAAAACCCGCCGTCGCGCACCAGCGTTCGCTGCGCGGGCCGCTGGCGACCTTCGCCGCTGTCCAGCGCCTCGTGCAACTGCGCCAATCCCCCCAGGCAGGCAGTCAACACGGCTTGGTCCGAGCCGTTGCCGTTGTAGGTCCGATACAGCAGCGGCACATGTCCGGTCTCGCTGACCAACACGCCAAGCCCCACCACGCGCAGGTCCTTCCTTTTGCTCTTGGCGTGGCCGCGCTGGGCGAGTTCGCCCGGCGTCAACGAGTCAATGTGGGTGTCGAAGTTCGTCGTGTCAAACGCCAGCACGTCGGCCGAGAGCTCAAACCGAGCTACCGCTGCCTGCGCGATCGCTAGCTGGGCTTGCTCCAATTGGTCTTCGCTGACCTGCTGGGCCACCCGATGAAAGGCCTGCCCGGTGAAGGTCGAACCGGCCAAGCACGACACGCGCGGCAAGCTCGCATCGAGAAACTCAGCCAGGTCGCGCTTGGGCCCCGGCGAGCATGCCCGCTGAATGGCCACCGCCACCGCCAACTCGCCCACCGAAGGGCCGTCCTTGGCACCGACCCCGCCGCAGGCCCGATCAATGTGGGCGACCAGATCGAGTTGCTCGGCAACCCAAACCAACGCGCCGACATCGCCCAGCGCGCGCGTGCCCACAGTGCGCGTGGCACCCAGATTGACCAGGCGCGCAGGGGCAACTGGCCCCAACACGACTTGGCGTGCCACCGAGCGACCCGCCCTCGCGTCCCACACCGACTGCGCAGCAATGCGGTAGCGACGGCCGCTGACTTCTCTTTCGAATATGTGCATGTTCCTTCATGTAGCATACTCCAAGCGAAACTCAAAGGCAAGTACAGCGCTCCCTGGGCTTGGGAGAAAGGCGAACACCAAGGGCGGGATCAAAAGTGCGAAGGTAGGGCTAGACAGTATCGGCTGTGACCGCCGGGCCGAAACTGCATGTTTTTGGCCGGTATGAAAATGCATGAAAAATTTGATCGTTCGGATGTTCAGTTTTCTTCTGAAGG
>JANYBQ010000349.1 GCA_025360705.1 Betaproteobacteria bacterium
CTGCGCAAGTTCGCGCGTGAAGGCCACGAGGAAGAACTGGACCTGGACGACACCATCCGCTCGACTGCCGCCAATGCCGGCTGGCTCGACATAAAAATGGTGCCCGAGCGCCACAACAACGTGAAGGTGCTGTTGCTGATGGACGTGGGTGGCACCATGGACGAACACATCGCGCGCGTGGAAGAAATGTTCTCGGCCACCAAGACCGAGTTCAAGCACATGGAGTTTTATTACTTTCACAACTGCGTCTACGACTTCATGTGGAAGAACAACCGGCGCCGCTTCAGTGAGAAGTTTGCCACCTGGGACATCATCCGCAAGTACAACAAGGACTACAAACTTATCTTTATCGGCGACGCCACGATGAGCCCCTACGAGATCCTGCAGCCCGGTGGCAGCGTGGAATACAACAACGAAGAGGCGGGCGCGGAGTGGCTTCAGCGCCTGACCAATGCGTTTCCAAAGTTCGCCTGGATCAACCCGGAGCCGCAGGGCGTGTGGCAGTACCGCCAAAGCATCAGCGTGGTCCAGCAGCTTATGAACCAGCGCATGTTTCCGCTCACCATCAAGGGGCTGGAAGAGGCGATGCGGTTGCTGTCGAAGTAGACCGTCCTACCGGTATCAGGTGGGACCGACACGGAAGGCCGCACTCGTCGTCCAGGGCGGGATCGGGCCGGCGGGGCACTCAGCTCCGCGGCTGTCCCTCCGGCCTCGCGGCCTCTTTCCTTTATGCCGCTGCGCTGAGCGTCCCACCGGCCCGATCCTGCAAACTTGGTGGGTGTTCCACTGCCGCAAGCTAAACACCCCTGCCGCGCTGCGTGGTCTATAGCGCGCTGAATCTCCATCCCGGCGCCGTGTTCAGCAAGAGATCGTCGTGCTGGTTTTTCTGGAACTGTTATGGCCCTTGAATCACATACAAGAATTGCCACAGCGCATATGGCATGCGGGTTTACGAAGTGTTTCGGTTTCCATGATGCCCGGCGAAATACCGTGATACACAGACAGGCCGGACTCTCCACATATTGAGTTGGCTCCGCAAAAGGCACGCCTCCACTGCCCCAGGCCCCTGTTTACCCTTCACTCGAACTGTCGAGAATCACGACTTTGGTTCGTCGTGTGATTGCAGGCTGAGTCGCTCGTGCATCAGCCGCAAAGACTACAACCCGAGAACACGGAGACTTAAATGAGAAAGCTCAAAATCATCGAACACATCTCACTGGATGGCGTGATCCAGAATTCCGCCGATGACGGCGATTTCCCCTACAGCGACTGGACCGCGCCCTATCGGACCCCCGCTGGCCTGGATGCAATCCTTGCCGCGCAGGGCGAGAGCTTCAATCTGCTGCTTGGCCGTCGAACCTACGATCTCTGGTCGAGCTACTGGCCAAAGGCGCCGAGCAGTCCGATGGCGGACCGCCTCGATGCAGCAACGAAATATATCGTTACCCATCGACCGGAAAGTCTTGAATGGGGTCCGTTCGAGGGCCTTGGACCGGACATCGCCCTTGGCATTCGCCGCATCAAGTCGCAGGACGGGCCGGACCTTATCCTCTGGGGTAGCTCCACGCTGACATCGAAGCTGCTCGAACATGGGCTTGCGGATGAAGTCCTGCTGTGCGTCTATCCGGTCCTGTTGGGCACGGGGAAGCGCTTCTTTGCGGAGGGAACCCCGCCACGTTCATTCGAGCTCGTCAGCACGAAAGCAACGCCGTCCGGCATCATCCTCACTACTTACAAGGTCGCCGGGCCTTTGAAGACCGGATAACCAGACAAGATAGAAATGGCAACACCGCAGAGCGACGCCAACCCCTCGCTCAAGCGAAGCGGCAACGGCGGGACGCCAGGCTCAGCAACGATGAAGTCGGCGCCAGCGCCTATGACCTGCGGGCCATGCTCAAGGTCGTACTGCTGGCCCACAGCCAGGCTCCGCCGGCCGCTAATTTGGACGTTCAACCCACGCCAACCAACCATACCCGCTGCCGCTGATGCCGGGATGGATGGCGCAGCGGCATAAAGGAGGGAGGCCGCGAGGCCGGAAGGACAGCCGCGGAGCCGTCCGCCCCGGCGTCAGCGGCCCGCAGAAACCTGCATTTCGGATCTCAAACTTCCAACGGAGCCGCCAATCAGCTGCAGGGCTTACGGTGCCGCGCCCAGGCCGCCTTGCTGGGCGTGGTGCCGGCGCCGGGGAGTTCGGACTGGACGCTGGTGATCTTCATGTTTCAGTGTTTGGATGTCCGCACCACGGCATCGGCGCGCAGGTGCAGGTCGGGCAGCAGTTCCAGCCCCAGGCCGGGTTTGCCGTTCAATGAAATCATGCCGTTGCGGACCTGCGGCAACTCGGTCACCAGTTCCTTGTACCAGCCGCTGTAGAAGGCTCGAACACTCTCCTGGATAAGTGCATTCGGCGCATGCAGCGACAGGTGGGTGGATGCAGCCCACACCACCGGCCCGGTACAGTCGTGGGGCGCCACCGGCAACTGCCACGCGTCAGCCATCGCCGCGATCTTGCGCGCCTCGGTCAGGCCGCCGCACCAGCTCAGATCGAGCATGGCAACGCCGGCCACGCCGGTTTGCAAATAGTCCTTGAACCCCCATTTATAGCTTAGCGTTTCGCTGGCACAAATCAGTGCCTCGCAGTCCCTGGCGTATTGCTTGAGTAGATCCAGAGAATCCATTCGGATGGCGTCTTCATGCCAGAACGTCTTGAACTGCTTGAGCTCGCGTGCAATCTTCCGTGCCATGGGCAGCCGCCACAAGCTGTGGAACTCGACCATGATGTCCATCTTGTTGCCCACCGCATCGCGGATCTTGCGAAACGGCTCCAGCGCCAAGTCGAGGTCTTCGTTGCTGATGTACTGGCCATCGTTTTTTTCAGCTGCCGGATCGAACGGCCAGATCTTCATGGCCGTGATGCCTTCACCGAGCAGCGACTCGGCCACCTCGTCGGCCCGGTTCAGAAAACCTTCCAGATCCTCGTAAGGTCCTGCGTTGAGTTTTTTCTGGGCGCCGATGCCCCAGTTCGACGTGTTCTGGTTGACCGTGCCGCGGATGTACTGATAACCGGCGCAAGTGTTGTAGATCCGGATCGTGTCGCGGCTTTTGCCGCCCAGAGCGGTGTACAACGGCATGTTAGCCGCCTTGCCGAACAGATCCCACAAAGCGATGTCGATTGCCGAGTTGCCGCGGGTTTCGACTCCCGACCCGCGCCAGCCCAGATAACCCATGAGCTCGCGGTTGCGCGCTTCGATCGCCAGCGGGTCCTGGCCCAGCAGCTTGGGCGCGGCCCACTCATGAATATAAGCCTCCACCGCCCGCGCCCCCATGAAGGTCTCCCCCAGGCCAACCAGGCCTTCGTCGGTGTGGATTCGAATCCAGATGATGTTGGGAAATTCGTCCAGGCGGATGGTTTCGACTTTTGTAACTTTCAATTCATGCTCCGTAATTCAAACCGCCAAGCTCTGAGTGGTCGCGCGGGAGTGTTCAGCCTGGGCATGCGGCGGCGCGACAGGAGCACCTTGTCGATGTCGTCTTTTGCCACGTCGATCAACGCGCGGATGGCGGCCTCGGCGACGTCCGGCTGGTGCGCGATGACCGCATCCAGAATCGCGCGGTGCAGCGGCAGCGACTTGGCCGGCCCGTCCGGTCTGCGCGTCGAAAATTCGAAACTGGTACGCAACAGCGCACCCAGCGCCTTGCTCATCTGCACCAGCATGCGGTTACAGCTGGC
The DNA here is from genome assembly GCA_025360705.1 of Betaproteobacteria bacterium. Taxonomy (GTDB): domain Bacteria; phylum Pseudomonadota; class Gammaproteobacteria; order Burkholderiales; family Burkholderiaceae_C; genus CAISIP01. Next base: position 3,728 of record JANYBQ010000349.1, read on the forward strand.
GCGCAGCAGCCCCTGGTGAAAAAGCAGGTCGTACGTGACATAGTCGCCACCATCCTCAACGGCGCGTTTCATACCTGCGTAAGCGGCTTCGATTTCGGCAATGTCCCGCGTGGTTGCTCGTTCGGCGGCGAGCCGAGTGGCCGCCGGCTCGACCACGCGACGCAAATCCTGCAAGTCACGCAGGAACTCGGGCGTCAAGCCAGCCCTGGATTGCCAGATGATGACATCCGGGTCGAACCAGTTCCAGTGCAACGGTTCCAGCACCCGCGTGCCCACCTTCGCGCCGGTCGTCAGCATGCCTTTGGCAATCAGGGATTTGAGCGCCTCGCGCAGCACCGGGCGGCTTACGCCGAGCTCGGCGCACAACACCATTTCGGGAGGCAACGACGCCTGTACGCCGTAACGCCCCGCGACGATGGCCTCACCAAGGTAATCCAGGGTGTGTCCGTGAACATTCTTGAAGGCAGGTAATGGGCGTGTCACGGTCGCAATAGTAAGACAATAAGACAATTGGCCAGTAGGGACTTACCCGGCAACCGAAGACTCCAGCGGCGTCAGAGAGGCCCTTCGCTTGCTGTCAAAATGGCCCGATGATCACGAAAGGATCGCTGCTGCGACCGGTGCTTGCGCCATTTTTTTTTGTGGGAACGCTGTTGCTGGCGTTGTCCAGTCCATTGCTGGCCCAGGAGAACAGCGACCCGGCCACTCCCGCCTCGCCGGTGGTCTCGACCAGTGCCGCGCCCGGCGTCGTGTTCGAGGTCGAGTTCAATGCGCCCGAAGAAATAGCCGACCTTCTGCGGCGCAATCTGGAACTCATGCGTTACCGCGAATTGGCGGACCTCGACAACACCGAACTTGAGCGTTTGTTGCTGGCGGCCGAACGCAATGCCCGGGAGCTACTCGCCACGCTGGGCTATTTTTCGCCCGAAGTCACAGTGCGGTTGCAGCCCTCCCCGTCAGGCCAATCGACCCCGCGCCACGTAGTCATCGCGGTTCAGCCAGGCCCACCCACGCTGGTGAGCGAAGTAGTGATCACCTTCACCGGTGCCATCGTCGATGATGTCACCGCGACCCGGCAGCGCCGCACCATCCGCGCCAACTGGCCGCTGACCGAAGGCCGGCGTTTCACACAGACGGCGTGGGACGACGCCAAAACCAATGCGCTGCGTCTGCTGGGCGCCGAGCGCTATCCGGTCGGCCAGATCGTATCGAGCCAGGCCTATATAGACCCCGACAAACGCACGGCGCGTTTAAGCGTGATGCTGGATTCCGGCCCGTTCTACCGGCTCGGTGGCCTGCAAATCAAAGGGTTGGAAAAGTACGACTCTCAGTTGGTCGAGCGGCTGGCACGTTTGAGCCCAGGCGCCGAATACGACCGAACGCGCATGCTGGAGGCCCAGCAGCGCCTGCAGGACAGCGGTTATTTCGATTCGGTGTTCCTGTCGCTTGACACCAATGGCGACCCGGCAGCGGCGCCGGTGGTGGTGACGCTGCGCGAGGCAAAACTCAAAAAGGTCGTGTTGGGCGTTGGTATCAGCACCGACAGCGGTCCGCGCCTCTCGATCGAGCACACCAACCACCAATTGCCGGTGATCGGATGGCGCTCCGTGTCCAAGCTGCTGCTGGACCGCGACACCCAATCCATCGGCACCGAACTTAGCGCGCAGCCGAACCAGCAGAACTGGCGCTGGACCACCTCGGTGCTGCTTAAAAATGAAAAAGCCGCCAGCGTGGACGTGCGCAGCCAGACTTTGCGCGCCGGCCGCATTCAGACCGGAGACCGGATCGACCGTAACGTTTATCTGCAATACGACCGCGCCAATACCGCCAGCCTGGGTGTGGACACACAGGCGCAGGCCATCAGCGCCAACTACGCGTGGACACAACGCAACTTCGACAGCCTGCCTTTCCCATCCAGCGGATATGGCCTGGGTATCGAACTCGGCGGCGGCATGACGCTGGGCAATCAGCGCGATCCTTTTTTCCGGACCCAACTGCACTGGCTGACTGTCTGGTCGCTGGGCGCGCAACAAGACCAGTTGAGCGCCGCGCGCGCGGGGCGTATCGCGCTGCGCGCCGAAGGCGGCGCGGTGGTCGCGCGCGACCGTGCCGTGTTGCCCAGTACCCAGTTGTTCCTGACCGGCGGCGACGCCAGCGTGCGCGGCTACGCATTTCATGCGATCGGTGCCGCCCAAACCAACGGGCAAATCATTCCGGGACGTTACCTGGCCAACGCAAGCGTGGAGTGGCAGCGCCCGATCAGCGTCAACGGCCAGCTCACCGACTGGGAAAGCGCGGTGTTTCTCGATGCGGGCGCCGTAGCGGACAAACCATCCGCGCTGAAGGCCAAGGTCGGCGTAGGTGCCGGCGTGCGCTGGAAAAGCCCGGTCGGGCCGCTGCAAATGGATTTGGCGTATGGCGTGGCGGTTAAACGCGTGCGCCTGCATTTAAGCGTCGGATTTACGTTTTAAAGACCGCCATGCGCCGCCTGCTGCTTCTCCTGTTCTGGTTTATCGAACTGCCGTTGCTGGTGGTTGGGGCCGTGCTGCTGCTGGTCTGGCTCTGGAGCGGCAGCGACGAATCGCTGGCGACTGCGCTGTCCCAGACCAGCCGGTATCTGCCATCCGGCCAGACGCTGGTGGCCGAGGACGTACGCGGCTCGCTGCGCCGGGGCGGGCACATCGGTTTGTTGCGCTGGGAGTCCAACGGTCTGACCGTCCAGGCACGCCAGATTGAACTGGTGTGGCGCCCGATAGCACTTTTGAACCGGCGCCTGCAACTCGACACACTGCATGTGGCCGAGCTGCGCATTGACGACCGAAGCGCGGCCTCCAACTCCGCGCCGCTCGACAATCTGCTGCTGCCGTTTCAGGTTGACCTGACGTTTGTGGTCGACCAGCTACAGTGGGCCGGACCACCTGCGCTGCAAGCCAGCGCGCTGGCCGGCCACTACCAGTTCGACAACCAGAACCATGTGCTCACGCTGGAGAGCGCGCATGTCGCGGATGGGTCGTACCGGGCGCAAGCCAAACTGCTGGCGCGCGCGCCCATGGCGCTTGACCTGCGGTTGCAGGGGCAGGTGCAAGCGCCCATGGGAGGCAATCGCAGCATCGCACTGGACGCCGCTGCCTCGTTGCGCGGTGCGCTGGCGGGGCCAAATGTGGTGCTGGATCTGGCAGCGCAACTAAAGCCCGCCAAGTCGAGCCCGAACGCCGCGATGAGCGCTACCGTCACCGCGCAAATCAGCCCCTGGGCGGCGCAGCCGGTGCTAAAGGGCCACGCCGACTTCAAGCAATTGAATCTGGCGGCTCTGTGGAAAGACGCACCCCAGACCCTGCTGACCGGCAATGCGCGGGTCCAGCCGCAAGGCAACAACTGGCAGGCACAACTCGACGTGAACAACCGCATCGCCGGACCTGTCGACAAAGGCCGGCTGCCAGTGGATAGCGCCAAGGCGCAGGTGCAATTTGCGTCCGGCCGCTGGAACATCCAGTCGCTTGACGCGGATGGCGCGGGCGGCCACATCCGGGCGCAGGGCAAGCTGGGTGAAGCCGCAAGCCTGGGGCCTCTCTCGGGCTGGCAGGGCGAGGCCCAGTTGCAGGGCATCAACCCCGCGCTGATCCACAGCCAGATGGCACCGGCCAGGCTGAACGGCCAACTGCGCGCGAGCGCGGCACAACAGGCGATCGAATTCGACGCCTCGTTGCAGCCGTCCGGGCCGCAGCCCGCGAGTTCCCCACTACAAGGCTTGCGACTGCAGACCGCCTCGGCCAAGGGACGTTGGACCGGTGGCTGGCTGCAATTGCAAAGCCTCAATATCCAGACCGACGATGCGCGACTGCAAGGTCAACTCGACGTGCAGCCCGCCGGCATGGCCGCGCGCGGACAGTTGCAACTCTCGGTGCCGGGTGCCGAGGCAAAGTTGTCCGGCCAACTGGGACCGCTGGAGGGGGCGGGCGACCTGGCGCTGCAAATCACTGACGCAGCCCGGGCCACACGATGGTCGGCCCACCTGCCCAGGGCGCCGCGGCGACTGGCGCAAACCGACGTGCAGGGAAACGCCGATATGAAGCTGCGCTGGCAAGGTGGCTGGCAGGCGTTATGGAGCGGGCGCGGCCCGGAACCAACGCTGCAACTGAGCGTAAAAGCCCCGCGCCTGGACATCCACATGCAAGGCGATGCCGCGGCCCAAAGCCTCGGATTGCGCGATTGGAGCACCGAGCTGTCCGGCCCGCTCAGTGCCATGTCGATCGGAACCACCGGTGTGGTGTTGCAAGGCACACGGCGGGCCCAATTGCAGGCGAAGGCGATCGGAGGCCGTAACGCCACCGGCGGCTGGCAAGCAGCCGTGAGCAGTTTGCGTATCGAGGCACGGGACAGCCTGCATCCGGGGCCCTGGACGCTAAATTTGCGCCCGGCGTTGACGCTGGACTGGCAGGCGAATACGTCCGGCGGCGTCCTGACCAGCAGCGCGGGGGAAGCCGA
>JANYBQ010000359.1 GCA_025360705.1 Betaproteobacteria bacterium
TGTTCGAGGGCCTGATCGAGTTCATCGAACAAAGTGTTTTTTCGCTTGTGAATCAGATTGCGGAGCGCGAGCCGGTGTCTTCCAGCATCGACCCCGGCGCGGGTTCGCGGTACGCGGGCAAAGTCATCGTGATGCTGCTGCAGTTCGCCGAGAAAAATCCGGGCATGACGCGTGTCATGGTGGGAGACGCACTGGTGTTCGAAAACGAACGTTTGCAGCAGCGCATGAACCAGTTTTTCGACAAGATCGAAGCAACCCTCAAGCAGGGACTGCGCTCGACCACCGATGTCAACGGCTCGGCCACGCCGAGTGTGGATGCGCAGGTGTCAGCATCCGCGTTGACTGCATTTGCCGTGGGCCGCCTGCATCGCTTCGCGCGTTCGGGTTTCAAGCGTCTGCCGTCCGAACATCTCGAGGCCAGCCTGGCGCTGATGTTGTAGGCCGGCTCGGCCCGCGTCCGTGGCGGGCCGCAGGGACGATTGCTAAATCTTGAAGCCGACCTTCGCGCCCGCCTGCACGATGGCGTCCCAGGTGGTCTGGTCGATTATGATGCCCTGTACTTCGCGCTGGCTGCGTGCCCGGCGTTCGGGATCTCCGGCAATTTGCAGTTCGTCAAAACCGCTCGCTACCGGGCTCTGGCGCAGCCACTGCACAAAGGCTGTTGCTTCGCGCTCGAAACTGACTTGGGTCCCCAACCGCGCCGGGTCTATCAGAATGGTCAGCATGCTGTTGAGAACCGCCGCGCGACCGTCCGCCTGCTGGTGCCAGGTACCTCCGCCCGACAAGGCCCCCCCGAGCAGTTCGCAGGCAACGGCCATGCCGTAGCCCTTATGTTCGCCGAACGCCACCAGGGCGCCAAACAGGCCGTTGGACTGGGGTACAACGACTACGCCCGGGTCGGTAGTAGGCTTTCCGTTCTCATCGATCAGGAGACCCGGCGCGACCGCATGCCCCTCGTTGTGCGCGACGCGCATCTTGCCTTGGGCCACCCGGCTGGTGGCAAAGTCCAGGATGAAGGGTGGCTGACCTTTTAGCGGAATTCCGATACAACAGGGATTGGTTCCAAAGCGCCCGTCTCCGCCGCCCCATGGCGCCACGATAGGCCGTGACAACACATTGACGAAATGGATAGCCACCAGCGATTGCGCTACCGCCATCTCGCTGAAATGCCCGATGCGCCCCAGGTGGTGGGCACCGGACAGCGTCATGATGCAGCTGCCATGCGTCTTGGCGCGCTGCATGCCAAGCGCCATGGCTTGTTCGCCAATCACCTGTCCATAACCATGTTGACCATCGAGTGTGAGCAGCGTTCCGGTGTCGAGTACCGTGCGCACACTGGAGTTGGGTCGCAGGCCGCCTTCAAGCACGGCATCCACGTAACGCGGCAGCATGCCCACGCCATGCGAGTCGTGGCCGCTCAGGTTGGCCAGTACCAGGTTGTGTGCAACGATTGCGGCCTCAGTCGTCAAGCTGCCATTGGCGAGCAGGAGCCCGGTAACAAGAACGCGTAATTCAGCAGCGGGGATTGTTTTGGACATCGCGAATTTTGAAACTGTTGGCTGATTACATGACCGCACCGACTTGCCATGGCACAAACTCGTTTTGCCCATAACCGTGACGTTCGCTCTTGCTCTGGTTGCCCGATGCGGTAGACAACACCAGCTCGAAAATACGTTGCCCCATCTCGGCCACCGAACAGGTGCCGTCGATGATCTCGCCGCAGTTGATGTCCATGTCGTCCTCCTGTTTGCGCCACAACGCCGAGTTGGTCGACAACTTGAGCGAGGGCGAGGGCGCGCAGCCGTAGGCGGACCCACGCCCGGTGGTGAAACAAATCAGGTTGGCGCCGCCCGCCACCTGGCCGGTAGCGCTGACCGGGTCGTAACCCGGCGTGTCCATGTAAACGAAGCCTTTGGCGTCGACCCTCTCGGCGTATTCGTAAACCGCCTCCAAATTACTCGTTCCGCCCTTGGCCACCGCGCCCAGGGACTTTTCAAGGATCGTGGTCAGGCCGCCGGCCTTGTTGCCGGGTGACGGGTTGTTGTTCATTTCGCCACCGTTGATTTCCGCGTAGTGTTCCCACCACTTGATGCGGCTTATCAGTTTTTCGCCGATCTCGCGTCTGACCGCGCGCCGCGTGAGCAGATGTTCGGCGCCGTAGATTTCCGGCGTTTCGCTCAAAATCGCGGAGCCTCCGTGCGCTACCAGCAAGTCCACCGCAACCCCCAGCGCCGGATTGGCGCTGATGCCCGAGTAGCCGTCCGAGC
>JANYBQ010000402.1 GCA_025360705.1 Betaproteobacteria bacterium
GCTGGCGGCGGTATACGCGGTGGCGTCGTTTGCGCAAGTCATCGTTGGCCGGCTGATCGACCGCTACCCCCTGAAGCTGGTGAACCCGGCTGCCTTGACCGCCGGCCCGAGCGAATACACCGCCAGCGAACTGATGCCGAACGACACCGCCAGGCGCATGCCGGAAACGCGTGAGCGAATGGCATCGTCCACGTAACGCACGATCATCGCGTCGGTAAACGGAATGGCGCCGAATATCGCCACCATGAAGCCGGCTTGCAGGCACAGCAACACCCAGCCCTGCGCATGGGCGGCCAGCAGGAACATCGGGATTTGCAGCAACACAATGCCCAGGTACAACAGCTTCAGGGGGTAGCGGTCGATCAGCCGGCCAACGATGACTTGCGCAAACGACGCCACCGCGTATACCGCCGCCAGCATGATGCCGAGTTGCGCCGGGTCATCCACGACGCCGGTAAAACGCTCGCGCAGCAACTGACCGTTGCCGTTGGTGGTGAAGTTGAAAAGCAGGCTGCTCGAGATCGCCGCGCACGTCATCACCAGGAACAAACGCGCCAGGATTTCGGGCGGCAACGACACCGCTGCCTTGCCCTTGCGTTTGGCCGGAGACTCGGTTTCGACCGGCGTGACACGCATGAAAACAAAGCCGCACACGATGGCCAGCAATCCGGGGGCCACGAATGCCGCACGCCAGCCGATGTACTTCACCATGAAGCCGGTCAGCACGGCGGCGAACGCAATCCCCAGGTTGCCAGCCAGGCCGTTGATGCCGATCGTGGTGCCGGGCTTGCGCGCGTGTTGCACCAGCATGGGAATCCCGACCGGGTGGTAGATCGAGGAAAACGCGCCGAGCAGCCCCAGTGCCGCAGCCATCTGCCACGCGTTTTGCACCGTGGCGCAGACCAGCGCTGCGCCGCCCATGCCGAAGAAAAATATCAGCATCATGCTGCGCCGGCCCCACAGGTCCCCCAGCCGACCGGCCGGCACCGAGCCAATGCCGAACAGCAGAAAGGCGCCAGCGCTGTACGGCATCAGGTCTTCCCAGCGCGCGAAGCCGAATTCGATGGCGATGCTGGTGACCGCCGTGGCGAAAATCAGCAGGAACATATGGTCCAGCGCATGGCCTATGTTGAGCAGGAGCGACGTGCCGCGGTTGAGGGTCATGGGGTGGGCTACAAGAGGGTGTATGGGTCATTTTCCCTCAAGTGGTGAAGCCGACATTCGTGGTCGGCATTGGTGGCTGTGTCCGTCGTGGCGGTGGAGCTTGCACGCAGGTGCGCGCGCTCGGCTGGATCGAGAGGCAGACCATCGCCTGCGACCCGGTTTATGCCGCCGACCCGCACGAGAGGCGGCCTCGACTCGCGGTCGAGATGGTGGCGCGGGGCGGGCCACCAAACCCATACCCACCGGGTTCGGCACAGCGCCAAACAGGATCGGAATCGCCTGCGTTGCCGGCTTCCGACGGCCAGTGCTGCGTGCGGACGAGGTGACTCCATGATCACGACCAGCTCACCGCCTGACTCGGTAGCACCCAGGCGCCAAATTGCAAGCTCAGCTTTTTGTCGAACAGCAGATCGATGTCGCTCTCCTCGTGGTCAAGACCGTTTGCCACCGAGCCGAATACGCGCAGCCGGGTGGCACCGCGCGCCGCAGCCAGCGCGAGGATCTGGTCGCGCTGGGAGGCCAGTGCTTGGGAGGGGCGCAGCGGCGGATTTTGGCAGGTTTCAGGGCTGGCCGCGATCAGCGGATCGGAGCGCGCGTTGATGGCGTTGCACCTGCTCGAGACCGGCCGACAAACCGTGCATTCCTCACCCGCCCCGACCCTGTTCGATCACCAGCGCAGGCGCGAACCCGGTCGGCGCTTCCATGGCGATGCGCTGGCCCGCGCCGCGTTTGCGGAGCCGTAACCATGAAACGACGCAGCTTGATCAGCGCCGGCGGCCTGTGGCTCGCGCCCCTGTTGGGCATCGCCCAGAGCGTGCGCAAGCTCTACCGCATCGACATCCTCACGGTCGCCATCGTCGGACGACCCGGTGGGCGCGCGGCTGGTGCAGAGCCTGGCCCACCCGGGCGGGAACTTCACGGGCATGAGTTCGCAGTCGACCGAGGTAGTGGGCAAACGGCTCGAGCTGCTCAAGCAACTCGTGCCAGGCGCTGCACCGGTGGCCGTGTTGTGGCATGGGGACCATCTCCGCACCTGGCAGGCCGCGCAGGCCGCCGCCCGGCTGCGTGGCTGGACGCTGCTGTCAGTCGAGATTCGCGATGCGGGCGGGATCGACGCGGCCTTCAAGGCGGCGACCGACGCGCGCGGCTGCACTTTTCATACACGCACCCACGGTGCTGCAATTACACGCCGGCCAAGTGGCCGAGCTGGCACTCAGGCACCGGCTGCCGACCATGTTCCACCAGGGCGGCTATGCCCGGGCCGGTGGGCTGATGGCCTATGGCGCGGATACCACCGAGATCTGGCACCACGCGGCCGTCTTCGTCGACAAGATCATCAAGGGCGCCAAAGCGGCCGATCTGCCGGTGGAGCAGCCGACCAAGTTCGAACTGGTCATCAACCTGAAGACCGCCAGGGCGATTGGCCTGACGATCCCGCAGTCGCTGCTGCTGCGCGCCGACGAGGTGATCCAGTGAGCCGGCTACAGCACTGGGTCCAGTGCGGTGCCGTTGGGCAGGCGGTACACCGAAAAATCCTTCAGCTCGATGGTAAGGATGGCAAGCACACCGGTGTGTTGTGCGAGCCAGAGCAGCGACGCATCCGCCAGATCCATGGGCAAATCAGCGTATTTTTCTTTCCAGTCCGCCAGTGTTGCAAGCGCCGAGTGGTCCATCTCCATCACGCCCAGACCGCCCGCGTCGGCCCAACGCAAGAACGCGATCTGCGTGCGCTCGGGCATGAAATGGCAGGCTTCCGCCAGCACGGGCCAGGTGGTGAGCAAACTGCCGTCGAAGCGCCGCAGGTACGATGTCACGCGGCGGTGGTGCTTGTCGGATCGGTCGACCAACGCAATCAGCGGCCCGGCGTCAACCAGAATGTTTGGCATGAAGCTTTTTCATCAGGTACTGCTTGCGGTTTTGCGCGAGATCGCCCTGGCCACTGGAGAAACTGCCCACCACATCAAACTGACGGGCGAGTTCGAGTGCCGTCTTGCCGTGGCGCGGCGAAGGCGACAGATGTTCGCTGAGCAATTGCGTGATGACATGCGTCTTGGTCACCCGGCGGGCCTTGCAGTACCGGTCGAACTGATCTTCCAGATGTGTGCTGAGTCGGACGGTGAGTGTCATGGCAAGGGGCATTCCGGAGCTGGCGTATTACATTATTACACCGAAGAGGCAGTTCGATGCTGAATCGCCGAGCCTGCCCGCAAAGCTTGGGCCGGTCACCACCTCGACCCTCCCGGTGGTCATGGCGGCGTCCGTCGACCCGGTCGGCCAGGGGCTGGTCCAGAGCCTCGCCCGCCCGGGCGGTAACATCACCGGCATGAGCCTTCAATCGACCGAGACGATAGGCAAGCGCCTCGAGTTGCTCAAGGAACTCGTTCCCGGGGTGGCGCCGGTCGCGGTGCTGTGGTACCACGCCGAGCCGGCGGACTGGCAGGCGGCGCAAGCCGCCGCCCGAGCCCGCGGGTGGAAGCTGCTGTCGCTCGAAGTCCGGTACGTTGGCGAAATCGCTGTGGCCCTTAAAGCTGCCATGGGTGCCGGGGCTGGCGCATTGCTGGTGCTCGGCGGTGGCGTCTTCTTCGCGCATGCCAGACGCATCGCCGAGCTGGCCGCAAGCCAGCGACTGCCGAGCATGTTTGCGTTGTGCCCGCTGGCCGAGGCGGGCGGACTGATGTCCCATGGCGCCGATCTGAACGACATCTGGCGCCGCGCCGCGACCTATGTCGACAAGATTCTCAAAGGCGCCAAGCCCGGCGA
>JANYBQ010000433.1 GCA_025360705.1 Betaproteobacteria bacterium
CGGTCACGCCGGCGCCGCCTGGTGAACCGATATTGAAGGTGCAGAACTCCCGAATCGTGTTGCGATTGCCGATAACCAGTTGGCACGGTTCACCGGCGTATTTTTTATCCTGGGGGATTGCGCCGAGCGAGTTGAACTGGAAAATCCGGTTGTCGCGCCCGATGCTGGTATGGCCCTCGATTACGCAATGCGCGCCAATCGTGGTGCCCGCACCCACCATCACATCGGGACCGATGACGGTGTAGGGGCCAACCGTGACGGTTTCGTCGATTTGTGCCCCGGCGTCGACAACCGCGGTCGGATGAATCTTGTGCACGCTACGTTGCCAACCGGCTCAAGCGATGCTGCGCATGGTGCAAATCAGTTCGGCCTCCACGGCCAATTCGTCGGCCACCGTGGCGCGCGCGTTGAACTTGAAAATGCCGGACTTCATGCGCGCCAGTTCAACATGCAGCAACAGCTGATCGCCGGGCTCCACGGGTCGCTTGAATCGCGCGCCGTCGATGCCGGCAAAGTAGTACACCGTCTTGTCGTCCGGGGTAACTCCCAATGTATCGAATGCCAGCAAAGCCGCGGCTTGCGCCAATGCCTCCAGCATCAGCACACCCGGCATTACCGGTCGATGCGGGAAATGCCCATTGAAAAACGGCTCATTGATAGACACGTTCTTCAGTGCCTTGATGCGTTTGCCCTTTTCCAGCTCCAGCACGCGGTCCACCAGCAGGATGGGATACCGATGCGGCAGTTGCTTCAGAATCTGGTGAATGTCCATCATGACGTTGTCGATTGTTTAGCCATCTTTTCCAGTGCCACGATGCGCTGTCGCAGGCTGTGCAGCCGCTTCAGGGCGGCCGCGTTTTTTTCCCATTGGTCATTGTCGTCGATCGGAAACAGGCCGGTGTAGTGGCCCGGCTTCAGGATCGATCGCATCACCACCGATGCGGCCGAGATGTTGACGCGATCGGCCAGTTCCAGATGTCCCAATATGACGGCGGCGCCGCCAACGGTGCAGAACGCGCCGATGGTGGCGGAGCCGGCTATGCCGACACAGGCCGCCATTGCGGTGTGGCGACCGACACGCACGTTGTGACCGATCTGGATCAGGTTGTCGAGTTTGACGCCATCTTCGATGACCGTGTCGTCCAGCGCGCCACGGTCGATACAGGTATTGGCGCCAATCTCCACGTCGTTGCCGATGCGGACCGCCCCCATTTGTTCGATTTTTTCCCAGACGCCGTCGTCCGGGGCAAAACCAAAACCGTCCGCGCCTATGACTACACCTGAATGCAGCAGGCAACGCTCCCCAATCACGCAGTTTTCACCTACGGTGACACGTGCCTTGAGTACCGTACCGGCTCCGATGCGGGCACCTCGTTCAATCACGCATAAAGGCCCGATGGCGGCCTGAGGATCGATATGCGCTGAAGGATCTACCACGGCGCTTGCGTGAACGCCGGTGGACGGCACGCCCTGCGTTCCGCGCTTCCACAGCTGGGTTACACGCGCGAAGTAAAGATAGGGCCGCGGCGCAACGATAAAGGCGCCGCGAGTTATCGCCTCGGCTTGCATCTCGGGGCCCACGACCACACACGCCGCGCGGCATTGCGCAAGCTGCTGGCGGTACCGGACGTTGCCGACGAAACTCAAGTCGCCGGACGTTGCGGATGCCAGCGTCGCCAGCCCGGAAATCGGTGTCTTGGGGTCACCATGCAAGTCGCCGCCCAGCGCTTCGATAATGGTTCCCAGTGGCAGAGTCACACGCGTGCCTGCCTGTTGCGACTATTTGGTTCCCGCGTTGAGCGCCTTGATCACCTTGTCGGTAATGTCATGTTTGGGGTTGATGTACACCGCATCCTGCAGCACCAAATCATATTTCTCGGTTTCCGCGACCTGCTTGACAACCTTGTTGGCGCGCTCAAGAACCAGTTGCAACTCTTCGTTTTTACGGGAATTCAGATCTTCCTGAAATTCACGGCGCTTGCGCTGAAAGTCGCGGTCCTGGTCCACTAGCTGTTTCTGACGGGTGGCGCGTTGCCCCTCCGACAAGGTGGGTGCCTCACGTTCGAGTTTGTCGGACTGGACCTTGATCGCGGCACCCTGGTCGAGCAATTCTTTTTCGCGCTTCGAAAACTCCTGCTCCAACTTGGCCTGCGCTGCCTTGGCGCTGGTAGTTTCTTTGAAAATACGATCGGTATTGACAAAACCGACCCGGAAATCTTCGGCATGGACATGCGAAACCAGTGCCGATACAGCCAGCGCGACTGCGGCATAGCTCTGAGGAGAGAAAATCTTCATTAGAACGAGGTTCCGATTTGAAATTGAATGGACTGGATTTTATCGCCGGCGAACTTACGGAATGGCTTTGCAATTGCGAGCCGCAAAGGTCCTACAGGAGATACCCAACTAATACCGACACCGGCGGAGGACCGAAGTTCATTCAAGCGGATGGGCTGCGACTCGCCGTAAACGTTGCCGACATCGACGAAAGCGTACATACGCAAAGTGCGGTCATTTCCGGCCCCGGGGAACGGCGCTTGAATTTCAAAGCTCGCGTTGAACTTGCGGGTTCCGCCAAGCCCCGCGCCAGTGACGGTGTCCTTTTCGCCGAGACTACCCTGCTCGAACCCGCGCACGGACCCCAGCCCGCCCCCAAAGAAGTTCTTGAACAACGGGAATGGCCGCCCCGAAAGACCCTTGCCCAGACCAACGTCACCGTTGAATGCAAACGTATATTGTTTGTTCAAGGGGATATACAACTGGTACTGATAACTGGTGGAAATGTATCTGGCGTCTCCAGCCACGCCCCATTCGCCATTAGCGCGCTGGAATGAGCCGCTGTTGGGGACCAACGCGCTGTCGCGCGAATCGCGGGCCCAGCCGACGGTCAGCGGCACCGTGGCACTGGTGTAGCCAAACTGCTTCGCATAAGTCAGATAAGCGCCCGGAAGGTTGGTACCCGGCACAATTTTGGTTCGTTCCACTCCACCTCCAAAATAAACCGTGTCGATTTCGGTAAACGGGACGCCAAACCGCATGCTTGCACCGCTGGTCACGAGTTTGTAAGCGCTGGTGTCGGTATACGGACTGACGTTTCGATGGTAAAGATCGATCGATCGGGACACGCCATCAGTCGTGAAATACGGATCGGTCGTGTTGAAAACAATCGCTCGATTGATTTTGCTGGTGTTAAGTTGTACGCCCAAAGAGTTGCCCGATCCGAACGCGTTCTCCTGTTTAATACCGGCTGAAAGTCCGAGCCCGTCGCCGCTGGAAAAACCTGCGCCAAGACTTAGGTTACCGGTCGGCTTTTCAACCACGGCGACAGTCAAATCCACTTGATCGGCCGTGCCCGCGACCTCCTGCGTTTCGACCGACACATCCTTGAAAAAACCAAGCCGGTCAACCCGATCGCGCGACAACTTTATCTTGTCGGCGTCATACCAGGACGCTTCGAACTGCCGGAATTCACGCCGCACGACTTCGTCCCGGGTTCGCGTGTTGCCAGCGACATTTATCCTGCGGACATAGGCTCGACGCGATGGCGCGGCTTGCAATACAAGCGCAACCCGGTTGTTGACGCGGTCCACTTCCGGCTTGGCCTCAACCTGCGCGAACGCATACCCGAAATTCCCGAAATAGTCGGAAAAGGCTTTGGTGGTTTGAGCCACCTCATCCGCGTTATAGGCCTGACCGGGCCGGATCGTCACCAGCGACTTGAACTCGTCATCCTTGCCCAGGTAGTTACCTTCCAGTTTGACGCCCGACACCACGTAACGCTCGCCCTCGGTCAAGTTGATCGCGATGTCGATACTTTGCTTGTCCGGTGAAATCACGACCTGGGTCGAGTCGATCCGAAACTCCAGATAACCGCGGGTCAAGTAATAAGAGCGCAAGGTCTCGATATCCGCGTTGAGCTTGGCGCGCGAATACTGGTCCGACTTGGTGTACCAGCTGAGCCATCCGCCCGTGTCCAGGTCGAACAGGTCGCGCAGGGTCGATTCGCTGAACACCTTGTTGCCGACAATACGAATCTCCTTGATCTTGGCCCGTTCTCCCTCGGTAACCGTGAACGTCAGATTGACCCGGTTGCGCTCCACCGGCGTCACCGTCGTCACGACTTCCGCGGCATACAGGCTGCGGTTTATGTATTGGCGTTTGAGTTCCTGCTCGGCGCGGTCCAGCAAGGAACGATCGAAGGATCGGCCATCGGTCAAACCGATATCGCGCAAGGCCTTGGTCAATGCCTCCTTGTCGAACTCTTTGTTACCGCTGAACTGAACGTCGGCGACCGTAGGGCGCTCCTCGACGATCACAACCAGCACGTCGCCGCTGACCTCGATCCGGACATCCTTGAACAGCCCCAACGCAAAGATCGCCTGGATCGCGGCAGCGCCTTTTTCATCGTCGTAGGAGTCTCCAACGCGCACTGGCAAGGACGCGAAGATCGTCCCGGCCTCGACCCTCTGCAAGCCCTCGACCCGGATGTCGCGTACCGTAAAAGGATCGATAGCCCAAGCGGGACTGGAATACGCGCTGACCGCAACGGCGACCGCGAAAAGACATCGGCGAAATCGATTGAATTGCATTTTTGATTGTGAGAATGGTACCGGCATGGCCTGCCGGAACCAGAAAAATCTACCCCAGGATTCGGGCCAAATCGTTGTACAAAGCGATGCTCATCATCAAGAGCAGCACTGCAACCCCGCCGCGCTGCAATCGCTCCATCCATGCGTCAGTCACGCTCTTGCCCGTCACTGCCTCCCAAAGATAATACATTAGGTGTCCGCCGTCGAGCACCGGCAGTGGAAGCAGATTCAGGACACCCAGACTGACGCTGATCAGGGCGAGAAACAGCAGGTATTGTGTCAGACCCTGACTGGCCGACTTGCCCGCATAGTCGGCAATCGTCAAAGGCCCGTTCAGGTTTTTGAGCGAAGCCTCGCCAATCACCATATTGCCGATCATGCGCAAGCTCAGCGCGGAGACCTCCCAGGTATGCACGACGCCGTTCCACAACCCGTCAATTGGGCCGTAGCGCACGGTAATCAGCTCTGGCGGTGCGCCAACATAAGCGCCGATTTTTGCCACCGTTTGACCCGCCTCCCTAACCAATTGGGGCTTCACGTCGAGTTCGAATTGCCGTTCGGAGCGTTCGACCGTCCACAATTGGGATATCGCATGTCCATCTTGAGCGGAACCGCGGATGGCGTCGCGTAGTTGCTGCCCGTCCACGATGCGGGCCTGGCCCAGCTTCAGCACGAGATCGCCTTCACGCAGACCGGCCGCGGCCGCGGCGCCGCCGGGCATGACCTCACCGATCACCGCGCGGGTCAGCGGCCCCACGATGCCGATCCGGCGGAATAGCTGCGCATCTACGTCATGGGTCGCGGTCTGTCCCAGATGCAGCAGCACATCGCGTGTCGCGCTACCCGATCCCGCTGCAAGCACCAACCGGACGTCCTGTTTTTGCAACGCGCCTTTGGCCAGCATCCAGCGCAGATCGTCAAACGACAACACCGGTGCGGGCTTGTCAGTGTCGAGTCCGGCACGCAGCACAAGCTCGCCTCCAACCAATCCCGCCGCTTCCGCGATCGAACCCGGGACAGGGCTGGCGAGCACCGCACTTGCCTGCTGTACACCACTCCAGTTGACCACCGAATACAAAACTACCGCGAGCAGCAAGTTAACCATCGGCCCTGCGGCCACTATCGCCGCACGTTTGACAAGTGGCTGATTGTTGAACGCCATATGCCGCTCTTGCGCGGGTACGGGAGCCTCGCGTTCGTCCAGCATCTTCACGTAGCCGCCAACCGGAAACGCACCGATAACAAACTCGGTGGGAGAGCCTTTGGGCTGCCAGCTCCACAAAGTCTTGCCGAAGCCGACTGAAAACCGCAAGACCTTGACACCACAGGCGACTGCCACGCGATAGTGGCCGTACTCGTGTACGGCAATCAACACGCCCAAGGCGACTACAAATGCAACTATGGTCAGCATGACGCACGTCCCTTCATGTCATCGTTCCAGGTTACCGGCAATTACCACTGCAGTGCTGCGGGCCTCGCCGTCCAGTGCCAGCAAATCTTCCAGAGACCCGATACCCGCGGCATGCACGGAAGTCAAGGTTTGCTCGGCGACCCTGTAAATCTGATCGAACCGTATTCGCCGTTCCAGAAATGCCGCAACCGCCACTTCGTTGGCCGCGTTCAGAATGGCTGGCATTCCCGCCGGCCCTTCAAGCGCCTGCCATGCCAGCCTCAAGCCGGGAAAACGGCGCTGGTGTGCCGGCGAATCGATGGCCTCGAATGTCATGGATGCCAGCACAGAAAAGTCGAGCGCTGAAGCACCGGACTGCATACGTTCGGGCCAGGACAGGCCGTAAGCGATCGGCACACGCATATCGGGCGTGCCCAATTGAGCCACGATGGAGTGGTCGCGGTACTGCACCATCGAATGAACGACGCTCTGGGGATGAATAACCACCTGGATTTGTTGCGCGTGTACACCGAACAGAAAACGTGCTTCGATCACTTCGAGCGCTTTGTTCATCATGGTGGCGGAATCGACCGAGATCTTGCGTCCCATCACCCAGTTCGGATGGGCGCAGGCCTGTTCTGGCGTTACATCGCGCAATGTCGCGGGGTCGCGTTCGCGAAATGGCCCTCCTGAAGCGGTCAGTATGAGCTTGTCGATCTGCCGCGCCCAAAGGTCCGGGTCGTCGGGCAAGGACTGGAAGATGGCCGAGTGTTCGCTGTCGATGGGCAACAGCTTGGCGCCGCCCTGCGCCACCGCCGCGAGAAATACCTCGCCGCCCACCACCAAGGCCTCCTTGTTGGCCAGCAGCAGCCGTTTGCCGGCCAGCGCGGCCCGCATACAAGGCGCCAGCCCGGCCGCCCCGACAATGGCCGCCATGACGATGTCGACCCGCTCGTCGGCGGCCACTTGGGCTATCTGCTCAGATCCTACCAACACGCGGGTGGACAAACCTAGCGCGCGGCACTTTTGCTCCAGTTCACGGCCATGTGGTTCACTGGCCATCACTGCGTAACCTGGCTTCGCGCTTTGGCATTGGGCCAGCATCTGTTCGACACGCGTTGACCCCGTCAACGCAAAAACCTCGAACTTTTCCGGATGGCGGCTGATCACTTCCAGCGTGTTGACGCCAACCGACCCGGTGGAACCAAGTATGGCAACGCGCTGGCGTAAAGGCATTGTGGGTTGGCTCACACGCTGGACAGCAACATGGCCAGAGGCAAGGTCGGCAACAATGCGTCGATCCGGTCCAGCACACCGCCGTGGCCGGGCAACAAACCGCTGCTGTCCTTGACCGATGCTGCCCGTTTGACGAGCGATTCAACCAGATCGCCCACCACACTCATAGACGCCAGCCACAGCACGGCAAGCGCCATCAGCCACAGATTACGTTGCGCCAGATGGCTGTACAAACTCGGCGACAGCGGATGCCAGGCGGCGTCCGCCCAGCGCCAGCAGAAAGCCAGCACCAGCACCCCTGCCATGCCGCCCCAGACGCCCTCCCAGCTTTTCCCCGGGCTGATGCTGGGAGCGAGTTTTTGCTTCACCATTCGGCCGCCACAGGTGCGCCCCGCGCCGTACGCAAAAATGTCGGCGACCCAAACCAGCAACAGTATGGAGAGCAAAAAATTGATGCCAATGAAGCGTGCCTGCGCGAGAGCGAGCCACGCCACCACCAGCAGCAACATGCCACCGCCAAGCCTGAGCGGCCTGGGCAGCCGTAACCAGGCCGGCGCGCCGCCGCGCAACAACCATGCACCGCCCAACACCCAGACCGCGGCGGCTGCTGCCCACAACCATTGCAACTGTTGGTTCAAAAGCCCGCCCAGCCACGCTGCCAGGCACGCCAATGCACAGACACCTCCTGCCGCAAGCGATACGACCTGTCCATAACCGGCAAGCCGCGACCACTCCCAGGCACCCGCCGCGATAAACGCCACGGTAAGGGCACAAAACGGTTCCGGGGATGGGTAAAACAGGGAGGGCAACAGGACCAGCAGCAACAGCACTGCGGTGATGACGCGTTGCCCAAGCATGGCTTGGCCTTTAGGCCGCTTGCTGGCTGTCGCTGCGGGCCAGAATCTGCTCGGACGTTTTGCCGTAACGGCGCTCGCGGCGGCGAAAAGCCGCTAGCGCAGAATCCAGCGCTTCGTCGTCGAAATCAGGCCACAATTTGTCGCTGAAATACAGCTCGGAATAAGCCGCCTGCCACAACAAAAAGTTGCTGATCCGCTGTTCCCCGCCGGTGCGAATGATCAGGTCGGGATCGGGGAAATCGCCCATCTGCATCGCCGCGCCCAGGCTCGCTTCGGTAATCTCCTCGCCCCGCTCGGCGAGTCGCCTGGCGGCTTGGGCAATGTCCCACCGCCCGCCATAGTTAAAACAGACATTCAAGCGCAAGCGCGTATTCGACTCGGTAGACTCCTCGGCCCGTACCAGCCCCGCATTCACGGACGCCGACAAGCCGGAGCGCTCGCCCACAAACCGCAGGCAAACCCCGTCCTTGACCAGTTGCGGCACCTCGCGCGACAGCGCCACTACGAGCAACTCCATCAAACCGGACACCTCCTCACGTGGCCGATTCCAGTTCTCGGACGAAAACGCAAAAACAGTCAGTACCGCCACGCCCCGGGCGGCACAGGAACGTACGCAACGGCGCAACGCATCGACACCGAATTTGTGACCTGCCACGCGCGGCAAAAACCTGCGCGTCGCCCAGCGGCCGTTGCCATCCATGACGATGGCAATATGGTGAGGAACGGGGGCCGGAGCGAGGACCGAGGATTTCATGCGCAAAGGGTGGCCAAGGCAAAGCCTCAGACCGCCATGAGGTCCTGTTCTTTGGACGCGACCAGTTGGTCGATGGACGCGATATGCCGGTCGGTGGTTTTTTGTATTTCGACTTCGGAGCGTTTATGGTCGTCTTCGGACGCGAGCTTGTCCTTGACAAGTTTTTTGACCGCGTCATTGGCGTCGCGTCGCAAGTTGCGCACCGCGATCCTGGCGCTTTCGCCCTCATTGCGTACTACCTTGGTCAATTCCCTGCGCCGCTCTTCAGTCATGGCCGGCATTGGAACCCGGATCAGGTCGCCCATGGACGCCGGATTGAGTCCGAGGTCGCTTTCACGAATGGCTTTCTCGATCTTCCCACCCATGCCTTTTTCCCACGGTTGAATACTGATGGTGCGCGCGTCCAGCAACGACACATTGGCCACCTGGCTGATAGGCATCAGCGATCCGTAGTAATCAACCTGCACCGAATCCAGCAACGCGGGATTGGCCCGGCCGGTTCTGATTTTCGTCAAATTGCTTTTGAAGGCATGGATGGACTGGTCCATCTTGGCCTCGGCTGTTTTTTTGATTTCAGCAATGTCCATCGTCCGCTCCTCGAAGCATGTGGCAGGCCACACTACCCGCCAAATCCGATTGCCTGATTGTCAGGCATAGACCAGGGTGCCTTCGTCGTCACCCATGACCACGCGCTTGAGCGCGCCATGCCGGATGATCGAAAAAATCCTGATCGGCAGCTTCTGGTCCCGACACAGCGCAAAAGCCGTGGCATCCATGATGCCAAGATTTTTCGCCATTGCTTCGTCGAACGAGATTTTGCTATAGCGCGTGGCGAGCGGGTCCTTTTGCGGGTCGGCGCTGTAAACGCCATCGACCTTGGTAGCCTTGAGCACCACTTCAGCGCCAATCTCCGCCCCACGCAACGCCGCCGCGGTGTCAGTGGTGAAAAACGGATTGCCGGTGCCGGCCGCAAAAATCACTACTTTGCCTTCTTCCAGATACTGCAGCGCCTTCGGTCGAACATAAGGCTCAACTACCTGCTCTATCGAGATCGCCGACATCACGCGCGCGGTGAGACCCGCCTTGTTCATGGTGTCGCCAAGCGCCAGGGCGTTCATGACCGTCGCCAACATACCCATGTAGTCGGCGGTTGCGCGGTCCATGCCCACCGCGCCACCCGCGACGCCGCGAAAAATATTGCCGCCGCC
>JANYBQ010000456.1 GCA_025360705.1 Betaproteobacteria bacterium
GGCCATAACCCGGCACGATCACCACGGTCTCGGCATTGCTGAGTACAAAGGCGGCGTCATCGGCGCTGCCGCTCTTGACCGGCCGCTGAACCGCTGCGCCCGTGGCGACCGTGGCCTCACCGCCAAAGCCGCCCAGGATCACGTTGAAGAACGAGCGGTTCATGGCCTTGCACATGATGTAGCTTAGGATCGCGCCCGAACTTCCCACCAGCGACCCCGCGATGATCAGCATCGCGTTGTCCAGGCTGAAACCGATACCGGCGGCGGCCCAGCCCGAATAACTGTTGAGCATCGACACCACCACTGGCATGTCGGCGCCGCCGATGGGGATGATCAACATTACGCCAAGCAAAAAACCCAGCGCGATGACCAGGTCGATGTCGAGCCAGCTCTGCGAACGCCAGAAACTGAAAATAAAGAAGATAGCGGCCAATCCGAGCAGCAGATTCAAATAGTGCTGGCCGGCGAACTGCACCGGTGCACCTTGAAAAAAGCGGAACTTGTATTTACCGCTGAGCTTGCCAAAAGCGATCACCGAACCGGTAAAGGTGACTGCGCCGATAAACGCCCCCAACGCAAGTTCGACCCGATTGCCGCCAGGAATACCGCTTCCCTTTTCAACGATGTGAAAGGCCCACGGTTCGGCTACCGCGGCGACCGCGATAAACACCGCGGCCAGGCCAATCATGCTGTGGAAAAAAGCCACCAGCTCCGGCATTTTGGTCATCTCGACGCGTTGCGCCATCACCGCGCCGGCGCCTCCCCCGACTACCAGGCCGAGCAGCACCCAGCCCAAACCAAGCGGGGAGCCAGCCAGCTTGACGATCAGTGCCGCCGTGGTGACCGCGGCGATAGTCATGCCGACCATGCCAAACAGGTTGCCGCGAATCGACGTGGTCGGGTGCGACAGGCCCTTAAGCGCCTGGATAAAACAGACCGACGCAACCAGATACAGGATCGTGACCAGGTTCATGCTCATTTGGCGTGGCTCCCGGTGATCGCTACAGGTTTTTTGTCTTTCTTCTTGAACATTTCCAGCATGCGGCGTGTCACCAGGAAGCCGCCGAACACATTCACCGCCGCCAGCGCTACGGCCAGAACACCCATGGTTCGTCCCAAGGTGGTTTCAGTCAATGCCGCCGCCAGCATGGCGCCGACGATGACGATCGCCGAGATCGCGTTGGTGACTGCCATCAAAGGAGTGTGCAAGGCAGGGGTGACGGTCCAGACCACGTGGTAACCCACGTAGATCGCCAGTACAAAAATAATCAGGTTGGTGACGGTGGGGGAAACGATGTCCATGTTTTTCTCCGTGGCGGATACGCGGGGTTGCTGCTTGCCGGATGCTGATTACTTGCGCTTCACTTCGCCGTCCTGGGCCACCAGGCAAGCCACCACGATGTCGTCGTTCATATCGACGTTCAGCGTGCCTTCTTTGGAGATGATCAGTTTCAGGAAGTCGAGGACGTTACGCGCGTACAACGCCGAAGAATCGGCCGCGACCAGAGCGGGCAGATTGGTTTCGCCAATCAAGGTGACGCCGAACTTGACGACCGTTTTGTCGGCTTCGCTCAGAGGGCAGTTGCCACCGCCGTTCGGCCCTTTGCCGGCGGCGATGTCCACGATCACCGAGCCCGGTTTCATGGACTTGACCATGTCTTCGGTAATTAATGTCGGCGCGGCGCGGCCCGGAATCAGGGCGGTGGAGATCACCACGTCGGCGGCGGCTACGCGTTTGGCCACTTCTACCTTCTGCCGGTCGAGCCAGCTTTGCGGCATGGGTTTGGCGTAGCCACCGACACCGACCGCCGCTTCCTTTTCTTCGGTCGTGTCGTACGACACGTCGATGAATTTTCCTCCCAGCGACTCGACCTGCTCCTTGACGCTGGGGCGTACATCGGATGCCTCGATCACGGCGCCCAGGCGTTTGGCGGTCGCGATCGCCTGCAGGCCCGCCACCCCGACGCCAAGGATGACGACCCGCGCTGCCTTGACCGTGCCGGCGGCGGTCATCAGCATAGGGAAAAAGCGTTGGTATTTGTCGGCCGCCATCATTACGGCCTTGTAGCCAGCGATATTGGCCTGCGACGACAACACGTCCATGCTCTGCGCGCGGGTCGTGCGCGGCGCGGCCTCCAGCGCAAATGCGGTCAGGCCGGCGGCGGCCAATTGCTGCAAGCCTTGGGTATCGAACGGATTGAGCATGCCCACCAGGGCGGTTGCGGGTTTCATCAGCGCGGCTTCGGCGGGTGTGGGGCTGCGTACCTTGAGCACCAGTTCACATCCAAAGGCGCCTGCTGCGTCGGTGATCTCCACGCCTGCCGCCTGATAAGCCCCATCGGTCACGCTGGCCGCGATTCCGGCCCCCGATTGCACCCTGATCGTATGGCCCTGTGCCTTGAGCTTTTTGGCGGTCTCGGGTGTGATGGCGACACGGGTTTCGCCCACGATGCTCTCGGTGGGTATGCCAATCAGCATGGAGCCGCTCCTGTTATTGTTTGTCGGGATTGAATCTTGCCCGAAGCTTACATTAGTTTTTTCGGCGTCTACGCTCTATGTGCCGGCCTTGCCCACGCATAATTTCGCATGCACAACCGATGGAAACCCAACGTTACCGTGGCAGCGGTAATAGAGCGCGACGGCAAGTTTCTGCTGGTGGAAGAACATACGTCGGACGGACTGCGGCTCAACAATCCGGCCGGCCATCTGGACCCCGGCGAAGGGCTCGCCGACGCCTGTGCGCGCGAGACCCTGGAAGAAACCGCGCACCGGTTCCGGCCAACTGCCTTGGTCGGGGTTTATCTGTCGCGCACGCAGCGTCCGTCCGGCGGGCTTGTCAAGCCCAATCCCGTCACTTACCTGCGCTTCACGTTTTGTGGCGCGCTGGGCGACTTCCTACCCGCTCAACGGCTGGACCATGGCATCGTGCGGACCCTGTGGATGACGGCAGACGAAATCAGGGCCAGCGTCGCGCGGCATCGCAGTCCGGTGCTGCTGCAATGCGTGGAAGACTACCTTGCCGGGACGCGCTTCCCCATGGCCTTGTTGCACACGGACATGCAATAGGGCAGGGATAATTCGGCCCCTATGGTCAGAGAACGGATCGTGGTGGGTTTGAGCGGCGGCGTGGACTCCGCGGTGACGGCGCATCTGCTCAAGCAGCAGGGTCATGAGGTTATTGGCATCTTCATGAAGAACTGGGAAGACGATGACGACTCCGAATATTGCGCGTCCAACGTCGATTTCGTCGACGCGGCGGCGGTGGCGGATGTGATCGGCATCGAGATCGAGCATGTCAACTTCGCCGCCGAATACAAGGACCGGGTGTTTGCCGGGTTCCTGCGCGAATACCAGGCCGGCCGCACGCCCAACCCGGACATTCTGTGTAACGCCGAGATAAAGTTCAAGGCTTTTTTGGACCACGCCGTTCGACTGGGCGCCAAGAAAATCGCGACCGGTCACTATGCCCGCGTACGGTTGAATGCCGTCACCGAGCGGTACGAGTTGCTTAAAGGGCTGGATGCAACCAAGGACCAAAGTTACTTCCTGCACCGCCTGAACCAGGACCAGTTATCCCGCACCTTGTTTCCGCTGGGCGAACTGCTCAAGACGGAAGTGAGGCGCCTCGCGACCGAGATCGGGTTGCCGAATGCCACCAAGAAAGATTCCACCGGGATCTGTTTTATCGGCGAACGGCCGTTCCGCGAATTTTTGAACCGGTATATCGCCCAGCAGCCCGGCCCGGTCAGGGACCCGCGCGGCCGGGTTCTGGCGCAGCATGTGGGCTTGAGTTTTTATACCATCGGCCAGCGGCAAGGGCTTGGCATCGGAGGCGTGAAATCGGGCGACAACGCCAGCGTTCATCTGCCGTGGTACGTGGCCCGCAAGGACATGGAAAAAAACACCTTGTGGGTGGTGCAGGGGCATGACCATGCCTGGCTGCAATACCGGGCTTTGCGCGCCGAAGACGCAAGCTGGGTCAGTGGCGAGCCGCCGCGGCCCGGTCTATTGGCGGCCAAGACCCGTTACCGGCAGGTCGATGCGCCCGGCACCTTGTCATATAGCGCCAACAGCGATAAATACGCGTTCGAGTTGGGTTTTCCGGAGCCGCAATGGGCGGTGACACCGGGGCAGTCGGCGGTCGTGTACGACGGCGAGGTATGTCTTGGGGGCGGCGTCATCAACACCGCGGATAACGCGGTTTAACGCGCTTCGGCGGTGCGCCAGGCGTGTCAGAACGGAATGTCGTCGTCCATGTCGTCGAAGCCGCTCGATGGTTTGGCCGGAGCGGCTGCCGGGGGCCGCGGTGCTGAGGCAGCAGGACGTGATGCGGGCGCGTTGGGACGTGAATATCCGCCGCCACCGCCTTCATCCGGCCCGGGGCTGCCCATACCTTCACGCGCACCGAGCAACTGCATTTCGGTGGCGATGATGTCGCAGGTGTTCTGCTCGACACCGTCCTTGTTGGTAAATTTGCCGTATTTAAGTCGGCCCTCGACATAGATCGGGCGCCCCTTTTTTACATATTCCCCGGCGATTTCGGCCAGCCGGTCGAAAAAAGTAATCCGGTGCCATTGGGTGTCTTCGATCATTTCCCCGCTGGTCTTGTCCTTGCGGCGGGTCGACGTAGCCAGCGTGACATTGGCCACCGCCTGGCCCGAAGGCAGATAACGAATTTCCGGGTCGCGGCCGCAATTACCGACCAGGATTACCTTGTTGACAGATGCCATGATGTACTCCAAAAATTTGTGACGATTATCCATCCGCCCCACCGTACGGGTCATAAACGCGATGACTTCAATACTCAACCTGGAGTAATCGACGGTATCGCGCCGATACAGGCGCGGCCTTCCTATGCCCATGGCGGCAGGTTCGGAATGGGTCGATAACATCGCAGCACCAGCGGTGTGCGATTCAAGAACGATTCCGCGCCCCTGGCACCCAAAGGACATCATCGATGGCGGCACCGCGCAAAGTACTGTTTATTTCCGCCGATCAATGGCGTGGCGAATGTCTGTCGGCGCTGGGCCATCCGGTCGTCAGGACGCCGCATCTGGATGCACTCGCCGGCGACGGCGCGTTGTTCAAACGCCACTTCGCGGTTACCTCGCCTTGCGGGCCGTCCCGCTCCAGCATGCAGACCGGTTTGTATCTGATGAACCACCGCTCCGGACGCAACGGCACGCCGCTGGACAACCGGCACACCAATATCGCGAAGGAGGTGCGCAAGATCGGCCTGGACCCGATCTTGTTCGGCTACACCGATACCAGTGCCGACCCGCGCGGAATGGATCCGCGGGACCCGGCGTTGCGCACGTTTGAAGGACCGTTGCCGGGGTACCGCATAGGGATGTTGTTCCCCGATTACATGGCGGCCTGGATGAACGATTTGCGTCGCAAAGGTTATCGGTTCGACGGACGCAAGGAAGTCTACCAACCCAGACCAGGGTTTGAAAAACCGGCCGATCGTGGCCATCGTTTTATCCCCACCCTGTTCAAGGCCGAAGACAGCGACACCACCTTCATGGCAAATCAGGTGCTCGACTGGCTGGGCAACCACCAGAGCCAGGACTGGTTCATGCATTGCGTGTTTTTGCGCCCGCATCCGCCCGTCATAACGCCCGAACCCTACAACGCCTTGTACGACCCGGCATCGGTTCCCATGCCGCAACGCAAGGCCACACCCAGGCAGGAAGCGGCACAACATCCGCATCTCGGCCAATGGATCGATCTGTTGGGGCGTGGCAGCCATTATGACGAGCACAACCCCAACAATCTGGTGACGATGCCGGAACTTGAATTGCGCCAGATGCGCGCCTGTTACTACGGGATGATGAACGAGGTCGATGACGCGGTGGGGCGCATCGTGGCGCATCTGAAGGCTACCGGCCAATACGACAACACCCTGATCGTTTTTACCTGCGACCACGGCGAGATGGGCGGCGATCATTACTGCTGGGGCAAAGAGCTGTATTTCGACCAGAGTTTTTATATCCCGCTGATTATTCGCGACCCGTGCAGCGCTGCCGACGAAGGGCGCGGACGCCAGATCGACGCTTTCACCGAGTCGGTCGATTTGATGCCGACCATGTTGAGCTGGCTGGGCATGGACGTGCCGGCCCAATGCGACGGCCGCTCCCTATTGCCTTTTGTCGAAGGCAAAACACCCTTGTCCTGGCGCACCGAGGCCCATATGGAGCTGGACTTCCGCTCCGGCCCCTACGGAAGTTTGGACAGCGAGGCCGCGCTGGGCCTGGAGCCTGACGAATGCCAACTCGCCATCCTGCGCGGCGAGCGCTGGAAATACATCCATTTCGCCGCCTTGCCGCCGTTGCTGTTCGACCTGCAAAACGATCCATGGGAGATGGACGATCTCTCCAAAGACCCGGCGCATCGCGATACGATGTTGACGATGACGCAGAAGATGTTGTCTTGGCGCCTGAAACACCAGGAGCATGTGCTTACCAATCTGCACAATGGGCCGAATGGGGTCGAGGACCGGGGCCGCAAGCCGATTTAAAACGCGCAATCAGCCCCTGGCAGGGAACGCCGGGCATCGCGCCGGCCAGCCACGGATAATCGGGGTGTCGATCAAAAACTCCACTGACTTGAAAAAAATATCTCAGACTGCCGGCGCATATTTCAGCGGAATCGGCCGGCGTTCACTTTTTCCGCGGGGCTGTTACCGCAATGCTTGAGTTACGCGCGCTTACGTGCGAGCGCGGTGGCCGTATGTTGTTCTCCGAACTAAATTGCCGCGCAATTGAGGGCCAACTGCTACGCGTACAGGGCGCCAACGGGTCTGGCAAGACCAGTCTGTTGCGCATGGTCTGCGGGCTTTTGCCGCCGACTCAGGGACAGGTGTTGTGGCGCGGCCAGACACCCGCAAAACAGGCCGAAGAATTCAACCGTCAACTGGTTTATCTCGGGCACGCCGCAGCGCTGAAAGATGATTTGTCGGCGCAAGAAAACCTGCATATCGCATGCCTGCTCGCTGGCCTGGCCGTGACGCAAAGCCAGACCCGCTTGGCGCTGCAGCAGGCCGGTTTGGCGGGTCGCGAGCGTATGCCGGCGCGCCAGTTGTCGCAGGGCCAGCGCCGGCGCGTGGCGTTGGCGCGGCTGGTGCTGGCCACGGACGTACCGCTGTGGGTGCTGGACGAGCCTTTTAACGCCCTGGACGCCATTGCCACCGAGTGGCTTTGCGGCCTGATTGCGGCGCAACTCGTACGCGGCGGCGTAGTCGTACTGACCAGCCACCAGGCGCTTGCGCTGGACCAGTTACCCCGACAAGTGGCAGTGTCCTTGTGAGTGCCATGAGCGCCCTGGTTCAAACCACCGTGAGCCCGGTCAGTGTTCTGGCATGTATGCGCGGCCTCCTGCTGCGCGACCTGCGCCTAGCGCTGCGCCGGCGTGCCGACACGCTCAGCGCGCTGTTCTTTTTCGTACTTGTGGCCAGCCTGTTTCCGCTCGGAGTCGGTCCCGAGCCGGGCCTGTTGCGCAGCATGGCGCCCGGTGTGGTGTGGGTGGCCGCCCTGCTGGCGGCCATGTTGTCGCTGGGGCGCATGTTCGCCGACGACTACCAGGACGGCACACTGGAGCAGATGCTGCTCGCCGCCTGCCCCTTGCCGCTGCTGGTGCTGGCCAAGATCGCCGCGCACTGGTTGTGTTCGGGCCTGCTGCTGGTGCTGGTGTCGCCATTGCTGGCCGTGCAGTTCGACCTGGGTTGGCCGGCCACGGGCGTCCTGATTCTGGCGCTGCTGCTGGGCACGCCGTTGCTGAGCCTGATCGGCGCCGTGGGCGCGGCCCTGACGGTGGGTGTACGCGGCGCGGCGGTTCTCGTGCCGCTGCTGGTTCTGCCTCTATGTATACCGGTGTTGATTTTCGGCGCTGCGGCGGTGGAGGCCAGCCGGGGCGGACTGGGGGTATCGGGGCACTTCTCGCTTTTGGGCGCGCTCCTGCTGCTGGCCCTGGTGGGCGCCCCCTGGGCGACGGCCGCCGCATTGCGCATCGCGGTCGAGTAAACCTGTGCCGCGCATTAACCGTAACAGAAGCCTTGAAGCCGCCGGACATATGGCCACTGAGGTAAATTCAGGCTTCAACAACAAACACCATGCCTGTTAGCCGCATCAACTGGTTCAAATACGCCGCGCCGCAAAACTTTTTCCCGCTGGCTGGCCGGATGATTCCGTGGTTTTCGCTGGCGGCGGTATTGTTGTGCGCCGCCGGTTTGTATATTGGCCTGTGGGTCGCGCCGACGGATGCACAGCAAGGGGACGCTTACCGCATCATCTTCGTACATGTGCCCGCGGCCTGGATGTCGATGGTGGTTTATCTGGCAATGGCGTTCTGGGCCGGTGTCGGCTTGGTATTCAATTCGCGCCTGTCGTCCATGTTGGCCACGGCACTGGCGCCCACGGGCGCCTGGATGACGTTTCTGGCCCTATGGACCGGCGCCTTGTGGGGCAAACCGACCTGGGGCGCCTGGTGGGTCTGGGATGCGCGGCTGACGTCGGAGTTGGTGCTGTTGTTTCTGTATATCGGATTTATGTCGCTGCACGCGGCTATCGACGACGCGCGTCGGGCCGACCGCTCGGCCGCGCTGCTGGCGCTGGTGGGCGTGGTCAACGTGCCTATCATCTATTTCTCGGTCAAGTGGTGGAACACGCTGCACCAGGGCGCATCGGTCAGCCTGTCCCAATCGCCCAGCATGGCCACCACCATGCTGCTGGGCATGCTGGTGATGGCGCTCGGCTTCTGGGCCTATTGCATCGCGGTGGCGCTGATTCGCTTGCGCACCACCATCCTCGAGCGTGAACGCCATACGGCCTGGGTACAGCGCGTGGTGGCCCCATGATCGCCGGGGTTTTGCCGCCGGGCCGCCCCAAGGCAAAATGCACCCCCTCGGGGGGCAGCGCAGTACACGCAGTGACAAGCGTGGGGGCCTTATGAATAGCTGGTCGCAATTTATTGCCATGGGTGGTTATGGCCTGTATGTGTGGGGTTCGTTTGGCATGTGTATCGTGGTATTGGTTGTGGAGGTTGCGTTGTTGGCCGCAAGGCGCCGCGCGATAAAGGGCGAAGCCGATAACCTGGCGGTCGATGGACGGGAGTCGGGTGCATGAAACCCAAAACACGGCGCGCGCTGGCGGTGGTGTCTGGATTGGCGGTCTTGGGTATTGCCAGCGCGCTGGTGCTAAACGCATTTCAAAGCAATCTGGTTTTTTTCTTCACTCCGTCGCAGGTGCTGGCCAACGAGGCGCCGCGCGAACGCAACTTTCGCATTGGCGGGCTGGTGGAGCAAGGCAGCCTGCAGCGTGACCCGCAAGGCCTGACGATCCGTTTTGCCGTAACCGACCTGGCACACAAAATCCCGGTGACCTACACCGGCCTGTTGCCCGATCTGTTCAAGGAAGGCAAGGGGGTGGTTGCGCAAGGCAAACTCGGCGCCGATGGTATTTTCCGGGCCGAGCAGGTGCTGGCCAAACACGACGAAAATTACATGCCGCCCGAAGCGGCAGCGGCGTTGAAAAGCGCCGCCTCCCACAAGCAGCAATCCATGTCTACGCTGTCCGACACCGGAGCCAAACCTTGATCTACGAACTGGGCCACGTTGCCCTTATCCTTGCGCTGACCATGGCATTGGCGCAAAGCGTATTGCCGCTGGCCGGTGCCGCCAACGGCAACGTCGCCTGGATGGCACTGGCGCGGCCATCGGCCCGCGGCCAGTTCCTGTTCTTGCTGATCGCGTATGCCTGTCTCACGCATGCATTCATTACCAACGACTTCTCGGTGGCGCTGGCCGCGCGGCATTCCAATTCCAGCTTGCCGCTGATCTACCGCATCACGGCGGTGTGGGGCAACCACGAAGGCTCGATCCTGTTGTGGGCATTCATCCTGTCGATCTGGACCCTTGCGGTTTCGATCTTTTCGCGCCAGCTTGACCAGCGCATGCTGGCGCGGGTACTCGGCGTGATGGGCCTGATCAGCTGCGGCTTCCTGCTGTTCACGCTGTTCACCTCCAATCCGTTCGAACGTATGTTCCCGGTGCCGCTGGATGGCGAAGATTTGAACCCCCTATTGCAAGACCCCGGCATGGTGATCCATCCGCCGATGTTGTACATGGGGTACGTGGGTTTTGTGGTGGCGTTTGCGTTTGCGGTATCGGCGCTGCTGTCGGGCCGCCTGGACGCCGCCTGGGCGCGCTGGTCGCGTCCGTGGACCACGGTGGCCTGGTGTTTCCTGACTTGCGGCATCGCGCTGGGCAGCTTCTGGGCTTATTACGAACTGGGCTGGGGCGGCTGGTGGTTCTGGGACCCTGTGGAAAACGCATCCTTCATGCCCTGGCTGGTGGGCACGGCGTTGATCCATTCGTTGTCGGTCACCGAAAAACGCGGCGGCTTCAAGATGTGGACCGCACTGCTGGCCATCATTACGTTTTCGCTCTCGCTGCTGGGAACCTTTATCGTACGCTCCGGCGTGCTGAGTTCGGTCCATGCTTTTGCCAGCGATCCATCGCGCGGGATTTTCATCCTGGCCTTTCTGGCGTTCGTGATCGGGGGATCGCTGGCGTTGTTCGCCTGGCGCGCACCCAAGGTCGGTTTGGGCGGCAGCTTCGAGGCGATATCGCGCGAATCCATGTTGCTGGTCAACAATGTTCTATTGCTGGTGGCGGCGGCCGCAGTGCTGCTGGGCACCTTGTATCCGCTGGTAATAGACGCGCTCGGCATGGGAAAACTTTCGGTCGGTCCGCCGTACTTCGACGCCATTTTTGTACCGCTCATGACGCCGGCCCTGTTCCTGATGGGCGTGGGCCCGCTGGCGCGCTGGCGCCAGGCCGATGTCATCGACATGGCAAAACGGTTGCGCTGGGCTGTTGGGGTAAGCGTGGCCAGCGCCGTCGTGGCGTTTTTCGCGTTGGGTCACTGGACACCCATGATCGGCCTGGGGCTGGCGCTGGCGGCCTGGGTGGCAAGCTCCACCGTGCTCAACCTGGTTACGCGACTGAAGGATCACCCGGCAACCGCATGGTCGCGCAAGTTCGCGGCCCAGCCGGGCAGTTATTACGGCATGTTGCTGGCGCATTTCGGGGTCGCCGTGTTTATCGTCGGTGTAACGGTAGTAAGTGGTTTCCAGAGCGAAAGTGACGTGCGTATGGAGGTCGGCGACACCGCCACCGTAGCCGGCTACGAGATGCGCCTGGACAAGGTAGTGGACATAGTCGGTCCTAACTACAAAGCCGTGCGCGCCACCGTCAGCGTGAGCCGCAACGGCCAACCCGTGAGCACACTGACCCCCGAGCGCCGCGTTTTTAACGTCAGCGGTCAACCGATGACCGAAGTGGCGCTCGATCGCGGCATCACCCGCGACCTGTACGTGGCACTGGGCGACCCGGTCAGCGCCACCGCCTGGAGCGTGCGCCTGCACCACAAGCCGTTTGTCAACTGGATCTGGCTCGGTTGTGTATTGATGGCGCTGGGCGGCGCGATGGCGGTGCTGGACCGCCGTTACCGGCGCCAGATCGAAACCGCGCACGATATGCCCGCGCCTACCCCGGAGCTGGCCGGACCCACCGCGCGCCCAGGTGCGCCGGCACGGCCGGCATTGGCCCGGAAAGCCCGCGCGCGATGAAAAAAGCCTATCTGGTTCCGTTCTTTATTTTTGCGGTTTTATTGGGCTTTCTGGCCTATGGCCTGCGCTTGAAGCCGCATGAAATCCCCTCGCCGCTGATCGACAAACCGGCCCCGGCCTTCAGCCTGCCGCTGCTGGACGCACCCGATCGACGGTTGTCGACGCAAGACATGCGCGGCAAGGTCTGGATCTTGAACGTCTGGGCGTCCTGGTGCGTGGCGTGCCGCATTGAACATCCTTTGCTGGTGGAGTTTTCCAAAACCGGCGCGGTGCCGATTTACGGCTTGAACTACAAGGACAAACGCGAAGATGCCAT
>JANYBQ010000682.1 GCA_025360705.1 Betaproteobacteria bacterium
TGGGATGAATGCTGCTTGCATCGCTTAAAAGAATACAGTATATTATATTCTGCCGGCTAAAAATTGCAAACGAAACCTTGACCCGGCGTTTCGGTTGCTTCCCTCTTCACCCATTTTTGAAAGATTCCCGCCATGACCCACGCTCTGGATAGCTCCGATCTTTTTCCTGGAGAGGAGCCCCGTATTGGCTCCCACGAAGCCGTGCGGCGCCGGCTCATGCTGGGGGCGCTGGGCGCCGGTGCTGGCGCTCTGATGCCGTGGGAAATGGCGCAGGCGCAGGTGACCGACAAGGACAGTTTGTCGATTGCCTTTCCGGTGGACATTCCGACCTGGGACCCGGTGGCCGTGTCGCTGCCAGCCATCCAGTGCATTTACCAGACCGTGTTCGACTCCCCCCTGCGTTATTCCGTCCACCTCAAGCTGGAGGCGCGCCAGTTCAAGGAGTGGAAGTGGCTGGACACCAAGGCCACGCGGCTGGAAGTGACGCTGCGCGACGACATCCTGTTCCACGACGGCAGCAAAATGACGATGGAAGATGTCAAGTACAGCCTTTCGGACCGACCCAAGGCCGACAAGAAACTGCTGGTCGGAGGCATGCTCAACACGCTGGCCGAGGTGGAAATACTGTCGCCCACCAAAGGGGTGATGGTGTTCAGCCGCGCCACGCCCGCAGCGCCGATTTATCTCTCGTTTCTGGCCGTCTACATCGTTCCCAAGACCTACATGACCCAGGTCGGCGCCGATGGTTTCAACGCCAAGCCGATTGGCGCGGGGCCTTACCGCATGGTCGAACACCAGCGCGGCTCGCGTATCGTGCTGGAGGCTTTCGACAAGTACTGGGGCGGCAAGCCGGCCATCAAACACGTGACGTTCCTGATCGTGCCGGAACCTTCGGCACGTGTTGCGCTGGTAGAGTCTGGCCGTGCCGGCATGGCCACGCAGTTGCCGCTGCGCGAAGTACAGCGCCTGGCGCGAAAGACCGGCATCGTGACCAGGATCTATCCGTTCTCCGAGGTCTACATGCTGCGTATCCCAAGCTACGTCAAGCCGCTCGACAACGACCATGTACGCGCCGCCATGCACCTGGCTATCGACAAAGCCGCCTTGTCCAAGGCGTTTTACGGTGGCGTTGCCAAGCCGCTGTCGGTCATGACACCCGAAGGCACCCCCTCGTATGTGTCCGACTTCAAATTTCCCTTCGACAAGGCCCGTGCCATTGCCGAACTCAAGCAAGCCGGCTACAGCACCGGCAAGCCGGCACAACTTACGCTGCTGTCCACCAACGGCGTTTTCCCGAATGACTACGACCTGGCGCGTGCCATCGCCCAGATGTGGAAAGCCGTGGGCATCGACGCGACCATCGAGGAAACGACACCGGCCAAGCTGACCGAAGCAGCGCAGAACGGCAAGCTGACCGGCCCGCTGGTGTTCAGCTGGGCCAACAGTACGGGTGACCCGGAAAACTATGCCGGTCGCATCTTCGACCCGCGCCTGCGTTTCTCGGCCTGGAAGGACATGGCCTTGTCACCCCGCATCGACGCACTGATGACCGAGGTGGATGAAGCCAAACGCATGGCCGGCTACAAGGCGCTTAACGTCGAGTCGTCCGAAAAATCATGGGCCATTCCCTTGCTGCAGGGAGTTACGACCGTGGCTTATTCGTCCACTTTGCAACCGGTGCTGTTCGACAACGGGTACGTGCTGCCAGCGGAGTACAAGTACCGGTGATCGGTACCCGCTCGTTTCGCCTCGAATGCCTGCCCTGATGCCCGCCCGGCTTCGATGTTGCAACTAGTTGCCGGGATCGCGCTGCGCCGTCTGCTGGTGGCTATCCCGACGCTGGTGTTGTTGTCGCTGGTGGTGTTCGTCGTGCTGCGGCTGCTGCCGGTCGATCCGTTCGCGATGATGCTGCCTGCTTCGGCCACCGCGGCGGATGCGGCGGCACTGCGTCAGCAGCTCGGCTTCGACAAACCGATACCGATACAGTTCCTGATCTGGCTGTGGGAGGCCGTGCGCGGCAGCCTGGGTAATTCCATCAACTTCCGCCAGCCCGTTACCACCTTGATGCTGGCTGCCATCCCCGCCACCATAGAACTGGCCTTGAGCGGCCTGTTGCTCGCCTTGTTGATCAGCATCCCGGGCGGCGTGTTGGCCTATGTGTTGTATGCGCGCCAGCGCGAAGCCGCGGCAGACCTAGTCGTGACCTTGCTGCAGTCGATCCCCTCGTTTTTGTGGGCGCTGCTGCTGATCGTCGTTTTTGGTGTCCTGTGGCCGGTGCTGCCATTCACCGGGCGTGTCGGACAGGAGGTGAGCCTGCCGGGCATCACCGGCCTGGCGCTGGTGGATCTGCTGGTCACGGGCCGCTTTAAAGACTGGCTGAGTGCCGTGGCGCACATCTTCCTCCCTGCGCTGGCGCTGGCGCTGAGTTTTGCGCCACTTGTGATCCGGGTTTTGCGCTCGGGGTTGATAGACGCGGCCAACGAGCCTTATGTGGAAGTGGCGCGGCTGCGTGGCGTCTCGGAGATGCGCATCCTGTGGCGTCACATGCTCAAGAACGCGGCCTTGCCGACCGTCACGATGATTGGGGTGCAGTTCGGTTTTCTGTTTGGCGGTGCTTTGCTGGTAGAGATGATCTTTGGTTTTCCGGGCGTCGGCAACCTGATGGTGCAGGCGGTCAAAGGCAACGACCTGCCGCTGATCCAGGGCATCGCGCTGCTGTTTTGTGTCATGACGCTGGCGATCAACGCGATCGTGGATGTGTTGTATGTGTTGTTGAATCCGCGTTTGAGGACTGCATGATCGAAGCCGGTATACAGGTTGCCGCTCCGGTTGCGCCGCCCGCCAGGGCGCCATCGGCGTTCCGGCAGGTACTCAGGCAGTTGGTCCGCCAACCGCGCGTGCTGATCGGTGGCGGCATCCTGCTGGTCGTGGCGCTGGCCGCCTTATTCGCACCCTGGGTCGCCCCGCACGACCCACTCGAGCAGGACCTGCTGCACATGCTGGCGCCGCCGATGTGGGCGCCGGACGGCGATGCCTCGTTTCCGCTCGGTACCGACAGCCTGGGCCGCTGTGTGTTGTCGCGGGTCATCTACGGATCGCGCGTCGCGCTGATCGTCGCGATCGTGTCGGCGCTGGGCGCGATGCTGGTGGGCAGCACACTGGCACTGATCGGCGGTTACTTCGGTGGAAAGATCGACCGGAGCATCAGCTACGTGGTCGACCTCTGGATGTCGTTTCCCCCGGTGGTGTTGTCGCTGATCCTGCTGGTGGGGCTGGGTACCGGAGTCGACAAGGTCATCCTGGCCGTGGTGTTGGTGGACTGGACGCGTTTTTGCCGCGTGGTACGCGCTGACGTTCTGGTGACACGCCGGCGCGACTACGTGCTGGCCGCGCAATTGATAGGTTTTACCCACCTGCGCACCTTGCTGCGCGAAGTGTTGCCGACCGTGTTGCCGCTCATGATCACGCTGTTTTCGATCGAGATGGGGGTGGCGATCGTGGTCGAGGCCACCTTGTCGTTCATCGGCCTGTCGGTGCCACCCAACGTCACCACCTGGGGCCAGATGCTGGCCGACGCGCGCAGCGATATCCAGAGTGCCTTGTGGGTGATGCTGGTGCCGGTCGCCGCCATCATCGTCACGGTGCTGGGCTGCAATCTGCTCGGCGACGGCTTGCGCGTGGCGCTGGATCCGCGCTTGCGAAAGCGCGGGGAATGAGCATGTTGTCGCTGATCAATCTGACGCTGACGGCACACGTGGACGGTAAGTCCGTCGATGTGTTGCGCGACATTTCGTTTTCCGTCGAGCGTGGCAAGGTGCTCGGGCTGGTGGGTGAATCGGGCGCCGGCAAAAGCATGATCGGCCGGCTGATCGCGGGCCATACGCCGCCCGGCTTCGAGGTCGGCCACGGACGGGTGTTGTTCGATGGCATGGAGTTGCTGGCGCTGAAGCCCAAGCAGTGGCGTGCATTGCTGGGCCGGCGTATCGCCTTCATCCCGCAGGAGCCGCTGACCGCGCTCAACCCGGTATTGACCATAGGCCAGACCTTCGACGAACACCTGATGCTGCTGGGCATAGCCGCCGGTAAACGCGCCGCCATCATCCAGCAGCAGATGGAGGCCGTACACCTGCCGCGTCCGCGGGACATGGTGCGCCGTTACCCGCACGAGCTGTCGGGCGGGCAGTGCCAGAGGGTGCTGATCGCCATGGCGTTTGCGGCCGAACCTTCGCTCATCATCGCGGACGAACCCACGACCGCGCTCGACGTGGTGAGCCAGTCGCACGTTTTGTCGCTGTTGGCCGAACAACAACG
>JANYBQ010000508.1 GCA_025360705.1 Betaproteobacteria bacterium
ACGAAGATGGCGATGCCCGAGACCCACATCGGCCTGTTCCCGGATGTGGGCGGCGGATATTTCCTGAGCCGTTGCCCCGGTCATCTGGGGGAATACCTTGCGTTGACCGGGCAGGCGATCGATGGTCCGCAGGCAGTCGCCGCGGGCCTGGCCGACCACGCGGTGGCGGCGCATCGTCTGAGCCGTCTGTGGGACGCGCTGGCGGACTACGGCAGCTCCGAAGCGGATACCGAGTTCGGCGATCCTGATCTAACCGGTGCAGCGCTTGGCGCGGGCGACGCTGCAGCGTCCGCTGTGCCCGACAAGCTGGAGCCGCGCCGCATCGACCGTTACTTCGGCTTGCCCACCGTGTTAGCCATCGTTGAAGCGCTGGAAGCCGATGCGCCAACCGACGACTGGACCCGGGCCACCGCTGCCGCCTTGCGCCAGCGCAGCCCGCTGATGCTGCAGGTGACTCTGGAGCAGATTCGCCGCGCGCGCGCCATGTGCTTGGCTGACGACCTGCGCATGGAGCGCGACTTGGTGCGGCATTGTTTTCACCCGGCGCACTTGGCACGAACCGGCGCGGCGACCGAGGTGGCGGAAGGCATTCGCGCGCTGGCCGTGGACAAGGACCACCAGCCGCGCTGGAACCCACCGCGTATTGAGGACATCACACCCGAGATGGCGGCGCCGTACTTCAAAAGTCCCTGGCCGGTGCACGCGCATCCTTTGCGCGATCTTGTTTAACGCGGCGGGGCGTCTTGGGCTGGACCGCCGGCGGCGAAAGCCATGGGGGCTCAAGCACGTCACCTCGGTGTGCCGAACTCCTGGACCCAGTAAAGGCCCATTTTGCTGGCGCTGTTCACCGCGGCCGCAACGCCCATTTCGGTATATCCGCCGTTCATCAGGTTTTCGCAGTGGCCAGGGCTTTTGATCCAGCCCTCCACCGCGGCTTCTGGCGATAGCTGGCCGGCGGCAATGTTCTCCCCGGTCATACGCCAGCGGTAGCCGGCGCGCGCCACGCGCTGCGCGGGGGTGCTGCCGTCGTGCCCGGTGTGGCTGAAGTAATCGTTCGTCGCCATGTCGCTGGCGTGTTGCGCGGCTACCTTTTCCAGCGTCGCGTCCCACGCGAGTGCAGGGGCCGCGGCGAAAGCTTTATCGCCGCAGCGGCGCGGCACGGCACGTGCCTGATTCACCAGCACCAGCATGCGCTCGGCCACCTGTTGGCGCGTCAGGTCCATCCGGGGTGAAAACGGCTCTGCCAGCACGATCCATAGCTGGTTGCGCGTCTCGAATACACCGATGTCGGACAACTCTTTCTTTCCGACCTGGGCGCAAAAACGTTTGGCAAGCAGTGCCTCCAGCCCGGCCCGCAAGCCCGGTCCCGAAACCGTAATTACCTGCGCCTGCGATGCCCGATAACCTGCGGATTGGAGCGCCGCTTCCAATGCGGCTCGCTGCGCCAACCGGGACGCAGCGGCATCCAGTGCGGCCTGGGGTACCAACGATGATGCTTTGGCCGCACAGGCGCCACCCGGCGCTCGCAGGCGGTTCACGACGCGCAGCACCGAGTCGGTCTGTGCCTGAAGGCAGGCGCCAAAGCTCAGCAAAAGGCACAACGCCATGGGCGGAAAAGTTTTCATCACGGCAACTCGACAAATGCAAAAACAGACGCAGCCCGCATTATTTGCCGTTTCGTGGGCTATCCGATAGAGTCTCGTTTCAGCCTCCTGCATACCCGCCGCAACCCGGAGAAGACACCCATGAAGAAGAACCTGGTTGACCAACTCAGCCAATACGCTGGCTACCACCGGGACCGCCGCAATATCGCGACCCATTTCATCGGCATCCCGATGATCGTGCTGGCCGTGGCCACGCTGCTGGCGCGTCCCAGCTTCGATGTCGCCGGCTGGCCGGTGTCGCTGGCGAGCCTGGTTACCGTGGCGACTGCGTTGTATTACCTGCGGCTCGACCCGCGGTTCGGGCTGGCCATGGGTGTGTTGCTGGGCTTGTCGTTGTGGTTCGCGCAAGCGTGCGCGGGCGCGTCCACGCCACTATGGTTGTCCATGGGGCTGGGACTTTTTATCCTGGGTTGGGCTTTCCAGTTCGTGGGCCATCACTACGAAGGCCGCAAACCGGCGTTTGTCGACGACATCGTGGGTCTCATCATCGGGCCGCTGTTCGTGGTGGCGGAACTGGCGTTCTTGCTTGGTTTGCGGCCGGAAGTTCAGCACGCGATCGAGGCGCGGGCAGGGGCGGTGAAGTCGGGTGCGGTGGCCCAGGCTACCCGCTGACGATATTCAGAATATTCCCGTCCGGATCCTTGAACCACGCCACCTTCATGCCGCCGCCCAAATGCACGTCGCCCATGCGGGTCATGCCTGGCATGTGGTCGTAGTGCTCGAACCGCACGCCTTTGGTCTTGAGCGCCTCGACGATGGCTTCCAGATCTTCTCCCACCACCCAGCTCAATGCGGTGGCCTTGTTGGTGCCGGCGTATTTGGAACGATAGATATTGAATACCGCGTTGCCGCTGCGGTAGATGATCAACTCTTCGTCCACCACGGCCGTTTTCTCGAAGCCTAACGCGCCTTCGTAGAACACCGCCGCCGTTTTCAAATCTTTCACTGCGAGTGTCGCGATCGCATCTTTGGTATTTAGCATTTGTTCCCTTCGAGAGTTAAGAACTTGTCCGTAAACACATTTTTTAAGCTCCGATCGCGGTCCGGCGCAATTGCCCGGACGCTACGCGTCGTCGCTACCTTGCCGCGACCGCATCGCGACCCAGAACGAAAGCTGTCCCATGGCGCCCGTGACCGCCAGGATGGTGGCGGCCGCCAGCGCCGGGTTATGGCCCAGCCCGACCAATGCGGTGCACAGCGCGCCGATGAACATCTGCGTGAATCCGTACAGGCCGGACGCCGACCCGATGACCCGGGTGTTGACGCCAATCGCCAGCGTAATCGATGCCGGGCCGCCCATGCCCGAGCCGAACATGAAAATAAACAGTGGAATGACGGTCCACACCACGCTCAGATGCCCCGACAGCACCACCCCCAAAAAAACGAATGCTCCCAGCACGCTGGCCGCGTTGGCCCGTATCAACAGGCTCTGGATTGAAATCCTGCCCACCAGCCGGCTTGCCAGGCCCACGCCCAGGGACCCGCCCGCTATCAGAATTGCAAGGTAGAGCCCGACTTCGTGGGCCGGACGGTGCAATTGGTGCACGAAGATAAAAGGCGCCGACGCGATAAACGCGTAACCCGAGGTGGTGGAACAACCCCCGCCTATGGCGTAGCCCAGAAAAGCCCTTGAACGCAGCAACTGCCCATAGTTGCGCAGCAGCGTGGCGGCATTGGTGTGTGAACCGGCCTGTCCGGTCTCGGGCAGGAAACGCCAGCTGCAAATGAAATTGACGATGCCCAACACGAACAACACATAGAAGATGGAGCGCCAGCCCAGCGTGGCTGCCAGGGCGCTGCCGATGATGGGGGCTGCCCCCGGCCCGACGGACACGATCAAACTCAGCAACGCCAGACGCCGCGCGGACGCCTCGGGCGCGCTGGTATCGCGCACGATGGCGCGCCCCAGCACCATGCCGGCGCAGCCGCCGAGCGCCTGGAACAGCCGGGCCGCGATAAGCGAATCCACATGCGGCGCAAAGGCCGCCGCCAGCCCGGACGCGGTGTACAGCATCAGGCCGAACATCAGCGTCGGTCGCCGCCCGAAGCGGTCGGAAAGCGGTCCATATACCAGCTGGCCCACGGCCAGGCCCAGGATGTAGAGGCTTACCGTGAGTTGCATCTCGCTGATGCTCGCGCCCAGGTCGGTTGCCGCGGATGGCAGGGCCGGCACGAAGATGTGCATGCCAAGGGTACCGCTCAAAGTGACCAGTGCCAGCAGCCACAGCGGGGCGGTCTTCGGGCGGGCAGGTAGCTCCGGGGCGTGCATCGGAATCCATCATAGTTTGTAAGATACTGACTGCTGTCCGAACCCTTCTCGCATATGACCGCCGCCGGCGCCCCTCTATCCGCCGCCACCCGGCGCTCGATTGTTCTACTGTCGCTTGCCACGTTTTCCAGCATGGCGGCGCAGCGCATCTGCGACGCCATGTTGCCCGAGTTGGCGCGCGTGTTCGCTGTAAGCCTGGCCCATGCCGCGCAGGTGGTGTCGGTGTTTGCGGTGGTGTATGGGTTAGCGCAACTTTTTTATGGCCCGCTGGGCGACCGGCTGGGCAAGTTTCGCATCGTCACCTATGCCACGCTGTGGTGCGGCGTGGGCAGCATCGCGGCGATTTTTGCGGGCAGCCTGGAGATGCTTTTATTGGCACGCGTGATGGTGGCGCTGGGGGCGGCGGCCATCATTCCACTGTCCATGGCCTGGACCGGCGATGTGGCGCCGCCCGAGCAGTTGCAGGAGACGCTGGCGCGTGTGGGACTCGGCACTACCCTCGGCATTGTGGGCGGCCAACTGATGGGCGGCCTGTTGACCGACACGCTGGGCTGGCGTTGGGCTTTCGGCTTCATGGCGCTGCTATTCGGCGTAGTCGGCTTGCTGCTGCAGCACGACTGGCGCCGTCAGCAAGCCGCGGCGCCCACAGGCGGTAGCCGGCCTGTCGCCAGGCCGGCCTTTGTGCTGCAGGTATTGGCCATCCTGGCGGACCGGTGGTCGCGAATCGTGTTGTTTACCGGCTTTGTGGAAGGCGCCGCCGGTTTTGGAGTGCTGGCTATCTGGGCCTCTCACCTGCACCAGGCTTTTGGACTGTCGCTTTCGGCGGCAGGCGCCATCGTGGCGCTGGTTGGAATCGGAGGCATGCTCTACATGACGGTTGCGCGCCATCTGATCCGCCGATTCGGGCCGCCGGGCCTGGCGCTGACAGGGGTTTGCATGCTGGGCTTGGCGACGCTGACGTTGGGTTTTGTGCCCTACTGGTTAGCCAGTGTTCCGGCGTGTCTGCTGGGAGGCTTCGGCTTCTTCATGTTCCATAACACCATGCAGGCCAACGCCACGCAGATGGCACCGGGCGCACGCGGCATAGCGGTGTCGTTTTTTGCCTCGGCGCTGTTTCTGGGCCAGTCGCTGGGTGTGCTGCTGGCCGCCAGCCTGATCGAGCGCCTGGGCTCCGGTGTTGTGATTGCGCTGGGCGGTGGCACGATCATGGTGCTGGGCGTATTCTTCGCGCGGGCCTTGCAACGCCGACAACACAGGGACATAGCATGAAACATCTCACCATTCTTACCGGTGCATCACGCGGCATGGGTCTGGGCCTGGCCGAACAGTTGTGCACGCCAGACGCCGTGTTGTTATGCATTTCGCGCGCCACGTCGCCGGGCCTGGACCAATACGCCACGCGGCGCGGTGCCAGATTGACCCAATGGACCGCCGATCTGGGTGACCCGATACCCGTGGCGACTCGCCTGCAGGCCTGGTTGACGGCGCAAAACCCCGGCGCGCTGTCCAGCGCGACCCTGATCAACAATGCCGGCATGATCGGCCGCATGGGGCCGCTCGACCCGGCGGACGCCCAGACCCTGGCCATGACCCTGCGCGTGGACCTGGAAGCGCCGATGCAGCTCACGGCGGCCTTCCTGAGCGCTACGCGCGCATGGACCCTGCAGCGCAGGATTCTCAATATCTCTTCCGGTCTGGGCCGGCGTCCCATCGCGGGTGGCGCGATGTACTGCGCCGCCAAGGCCGGCATGGACCATTTCAGCCGCTGTGTCGCGCTGGACGAAGCCGGCCAGGCGAATGGCGCACGCGTCGTGTCGCTGGCGCCGGGCATCATCGACACCGACATGCAGGCCGACCTGCGCGCCAGCGACCCCGGCCGTTTTCCGGGCCGCGACGGTTTTGTGCAGGCCAAGGAAAGTGGCAGCCTGACGTCGCCGGCCGAAGCGGCGAAACGGGTGCTGGTTTATCTGGCGCGTGCCGATTTCGGCAAGGAGACGGTGGCCGACGTGCGCGACGCCTGACCTCGCGCGCTATCAGACGGCCGCGTCGGGCAGCATTTAACGCAAGGTCGCCATGCGCAATTTGCGCGCCGCTTCCTCGGCCCGCGCGTCGTCGATCTCGCGCATCACGTGGCCCACATCCACCGGACCGGCCATGCGCGCGAACTGCCCGGTCAGCACTGTTTCCGGGTGCAGCAGGCCGCGCTGGTAGAGGTCCCAGATTTCGGGGCCATAACGGGTTTGCAGAAGCTCCGGCGCGAAGCGGCCGAAGAAGTCGCGCAGGTTGTCCACGTCGCGCAGCAACATGCGTTTGGCGTGGTTGTTGCCGGCCGCGTCCACCGCTTGCGGCAGGTCGATGATGACCGGGCCATCGGCCGCCAGCAGGATGTTGAACTCCGACAGGTCGCCATGCACCACACCGGCGCACAACATGCGCACCACTTCCACCAGCAACGCCGCGTGGTGCGTGCGCGCCTGTCCGGGTGACAGCGCCACGTCGTTGAGGCGAGGCGCCGCGTCGCCGTGTTCATCGGTCACCAGCTCCATCAGCAACACGCCGTCATGAAAGTTGTACGGCCTGGGCACGCGTACACCCGCGTCGGCCAGCCGGTACAGCGCATCGACCTCGGCGCTTTGCCACGCGGCCTCCTGCGCCTGG
This sequence comes from Betaproteobacteria bacterium, assembly GCA_025360705.1. Lineage (GTDB taxonomy): Bacteria > Pseudomonadota > Gammaproteobacteria > Burkholderiales > Burkholderiaceae_C > CAISIP01. The sequence goes on from JANYBQ010000508.1 coordinate 6,592, forward strand.
CGGCCAAACTTCGTGCCCTTGGCCATGGCGCGCGCCTGGCGCGTGTTCTTGACCTTGCGGTTTTCGGTGTAGTCCACGGCCTGGCGAAAGCTGCGCTGCGTGGCCTCTTTGTAGATCTTGGCGCAGCGCGTTTCGTCGCCGCAGCGCACGACGAACACCATCGCTTCCTTGCCGCTCATGAGCTGGCGCACGACGGTGTCGATCAGGCCTTCTTCGATCAGGGATTGCAGTCGCGGCGGTGCTTTCATGGGGCCTATTGTCGCCGGACGCCATGTGTATCAGCGACGCGGCTATCGATGCGGTTGACACCGTATTGCATTCAGGAAATCCTATGGGAATGCCAGTGGAACTCACCCTTTTGCGCATCCTCCTTGGCGGGATCAGGTCGCCGGCGCACTCAGCTCCGCGGCTGTCCCTCCGGCCTTCGGCCTCCTTCCTTGATGCCGCTGCGCCGAGCGCCCCGCCAACCTGATCCTGCGAGCGTGGTTGGCGTTCCACTGGTAAACCAACCACATTCGCTGCCGAGGATGCTGGGGTGGGTGGCGCAGCGGCATAAAGGAGGAGAAAGTGGCTCTAAGCCACGCCGCATGACATTCGCGGAAGCCACCCGCCCCGGCGTCCTCGGCTCGCACACAGCTGAACCCGCTTCCCGGTTTTAAGCCGCAACAGGGTTCAGGAAGCTTATGCCCGAACGGTCTCGTGAATTTCGGAACGCTCAATAAGTAGCCAATGCGTAGCTTGCGCGCGGTTCCATGTGATGATCACGCCCGTGTATTGCATCGGAGACAGCGATGGTTTTTTCCAGGGCTAGGAGCCTGTCGGCTCCTGGGGTCGGCGGGGGAGGCCGGCGGCGTGGATGAGTCCGGGCGGGCGCCGGCGGCATTGGCGCTGTACGCCAGGGTGTTGTCGGCCACCTCGCTCGACGCGGCGGCGCACCGGCTGGTGTCCGCGCTGACGGCCGACTTCGGCTTCACGCGGGCGTCCATCGGCCTGCACGAATACAGCGTCACGCGGCTGCTGGCCAGCTCCGGACTGGATCTGTCCAACCCGCAGGCCGAGTTGCCGCAACGGCTGGTTGGCGCCATGGACGAAGCCATCGAACAGGGCGTCGCGCTGGCCTGGCCGCTTGCGCCGGCGGACACCGCCCGCGACTGGATCCATATCGAACACCAGGCCTTGCAACATCACACCGGCGGTATGCTGGCGACCGTGCCGCTGGGTGTGGCGGGCGAGGCATTTGCCGCCGTATCTGTCGAACGCGATCAAGGTCCGCCGTTCGGCGCCGATGAACTGCTTCGACTCGAACAACTGCTGGTGCTGATCGCGCCGGTATTGCGCTGGATGGTTTTTGGCGGCCAGCCCTGGCACAAACGCGCCTGGCGCGAACTGTTGCAGGGCGTCTTCGCGCTGCGACAGCCAAAGCGCCGGGTCACGCGCCGCGTGCTGGCCGCGGCCGCGCTGCTGCTGCTGTTCGTGTCCGCCGTGCCACTGGAAGACGATGTCAGCGGTCGCGCGCGCATCGAGGGTGCGCAGCAACGTGTGGTGTCCGCGCCCACCGATGGTTTCTTGAAAACCGCTTATGTGCGTCCCGGCGACCGCGTCAAGGCCGGCGATGCTTTGGTGGACCTGATCGAAGGCGATCTGCAACTTGAACGCGGCCGCTGGACCAGCCAGATCGAACAACACGAAAACGCCTATGCGGCCGCCATGGCCAAGTCAGACCGCGTAGTCGCCTCGATCAGCATGGCGCGTATCGGCGAAGCGCAGGCGCAACTCGCGCTGGTGGACGAGCAACTGGCGCGCGGACGTATCCGGGCGCCGTTCGATGCGCTGGTGATCCAGGGCGACCTGAGCCAGGCCATCGGGGCGCCGGTGCGACAAGGCGACACCTTGTTGACGCTGGCCACCACGGCTGCCTTCCGCGTGATCGTGGAGATCGACGAAGGGGACATCGCCCGTGTGCAGCCGGGCCAGGCTGGGCAACTGGTGGTGTCGTCTCTGCCGTGGGACCGGCAAGACCTGGTCGTGGAACGGATCTCGCCCTTGTCCAAAGCGGCCGAGGGACGCAATGTATTTGAGGTGGAAGCGCGCCTGGCGGCAACACCGTCCACCAGCGCGACTTCAAAACCGGCCGAGCTGCGCCCGGGCCTGATCGGCCGCGCCGAACTCGTCACTGGCCGCATGCCGCTGCTGTGGGCCTGGACGCGCCATGTGGTAGACCGAGTCCGGCTGACCTGGTGGTCGTGGCGCGGATGATGCAGCTCAGGCCATGACTGCCGTATACAGCCCACGCTGGCACCGGGTCGCACTGCTGAAGCCCCGGTTGTCGGCGCATTTGCGGCTGCGCCGCCAGCGTTTGCGAGGCGACACCTGGTACCTTTTGTCCAACCGGTTCAACGGGCGCAACCTGCGGCTGAATGCGACCGCGTATGGGTTGGCGGGCCGTTTCGACGGCGCGCGCACGGTCCAGCAGCTGTGGGACCGTGCGTTGCAACGCGGCACCGATGCACCATCGCAGGACGAGGTAATCGACCTGCTGGCGCAACTGCGCGAGGCCGCGCTGGTCGAGTTCGACCGCCCGGCCGACTTCGACCTGCTGCTGCCGCACCTGGACCGCGTGGCCCGGTCGCGCGGCCGCGGCAACCTGTTGGCCTGGCGCTTGCCGCTGGCCAACCCTTCGCGCCTGCTGGACCGCCTGGCGTGGCTGGCGCCGGCGCTGTTCTCGCGCGCCGCTCTCGGGGTCTGGTTGCTGGCGCTCGCGCTGCTGGTTTTGCTGGTCCTGCAACACGCACCGGCGTTGTGGGCATTTGGCCGGACCTGGATGGTGACCCCCCGCTTTGTATTGCTGGCGATGGGGTTGTACGTGCCGATCAAGCTGTTGCACGAACTGGCGCATGGGCTGGCCGTTACCCGCTGGGGCGGGCGTGTACGCGAGGCCGGTATCACGCTTATGTTGCTGATGCCGGTGCCTTATGTGGATGCGTCGGCGGCGTCAAGTTTCGTGCGGCGGCGCCAGCGTATCGCGGTGGGTGCGGCCGGCATCATGACGGAACTGTCGCTTGCCGCGCTTGCCCTGCCGCTGTGGTTGTGGCTGGACGATGGGTGGCTGCGCGATGCCGCCTTCGTGGCGCTGGTGATTACCGCCGTGTCCACGCTGGTGTTCAACGCCAATCCGCTGCAACGCCTGGACGGTTATTACATTGCCACCGATCTACTGGACCTGCCCAATCTGGGACCGCGCAGCCGCAACTGGTGGCTGCAAGCCCTGCGGCACTGGCTGCTGCGGATGCCGGGCGCGGAGGCGATGCCGGTCGCGCGCGGCGAGGCGGGCTGGCTGGCCGTTTATGCGCCACTGGCGTGGCTGTACGGGATGGGTATCTCGATCCTGGCCGTGGCGTGGCTCGGTCAATTGTCGTTCGCGCTCGGGCTGGCGTGCGCCGCCTTGCTGGGCTGGCAGATGCTGGTACGTCCGGTGACCCGACTGGTCGGACAGTTGCGCCGTGCCGCGCTCGCGCAGCAGGCGACTGCGCGCCGTTGGAGGCTGCTCGCGGGTGGCAGTGTGTCGATGCTGCTGCTGGTGCTGCTGTTGCCCTGGCCGCGATCCACGCTGGTGCAAGGTGTCGTCTGGCCACCCGACCAGGCTCAGTTGCGCGCCGATGAAGACGGGCTGGTCGAGGCGGTGCCAATGCGCGATGGCCAGAACGTGCAGCCGGGCGAGGTGGTGTTGCAGTTCGTCAACCCGGCGTTGCAGGCCAGTCGGGTGCGCCAGTCAACCCGGGTGGCGGCGCTGGAGGCAAAGCTGATTGACGCGTTGCCGGCAGGCGGTGCACTGGCCGGTGACGGTCGCGCCGAGCTTGCCGCCGCGCAGGCCGAACTCGACCGCCTGGATGAACGCGTGGCCGCGCTCACATTGCGCGCGCGGGTAGCGGGGCGCCTGGTATTGCCGGGCGCCGGCGATTTGCCGGGGCAGTTCGTGCGCCGTGGCAGCTTGATCGGCCAGGTGCTGACCGGTGCGCCGCCGACCGTGCGCGTGGCGCTGCCCGAGGCCGACGCGCGTGGCTTGATGCGCCCGCCGGCTGAAGATTCGGCGGTCAGCGTTCGCCTGGCCGCATCCCCGCGCGTCGCCTACCGCGCCAGCCTCACGCGCGACAGCGTGGGCGCGGGCATGGTTTTGCCCAGCGCGGCCTTGAGCACGCGCCACGGCGGCGGCGTGGTGACCGATCCGCGCGACCCGGCCGACCTGAAGCCGCTGCAACCGGTGGTGATGCTCGACGTGCGCCTGAATGCCGCGGCGGGCGCGCGGGCGGCGACCACTCCACCGACGGAAAAGCGCATCGAAGAACGCATTGGGGAGCGCATCGGCGAACGCGCCTGGGTGCGTTTCGATGACGGCTTTTCGCCATTGGCGCTTCAATGGGCGCAGGCGCTGCGCCAGCAGGTGCTGCGCCGTTTCAATCCGCAGTTTTGAGCTTCCCGTGCATGCTTGAACTCGCCCGCGTCCTGCCTGTGCCCGGTGCGTTGTGGGGCGCGTATCCGGTGCGCCCGGCGGACGATCTGGCCCCGCCATGGCGGCGTCCGCGCTGGCGTGGCGGCCTTGCGTTGTGCGGCCGGATAGAACGTGCCGCGCAGTGCCATGCCGACGCCTGGCAGCGGCTGCAAGTGCCCGCGCAATTGGCGGCATTGCGCACATTGCGTGGCACTCTGCGGCGCGACGGACTGGCCCCCGAGGCCACGGCGCACGCGATCGGTATTGTGTGTGCCGTGGCGCAACGGACACTAGGCTTGCAAGCCCGCGCAACGCAGCGCCTGGCGGCGGCGGCGTTGCTGGACAACCGCATGGCGGAAATGGCTACTGGCGAAGGCAAGACGTTGGCGATAGGCCTAGCCGCCGCCGTGGCCGCGCTGGCCGGCATGCCGGTGCACGTGGTGACGGCCAATGAGTACCTGGCCGCGCGCGACGCGGCACAACTCGCGCCGCTGTACCTGGCACTGGGCCTGAGCGCCACTGCGCTGCCGGGCACCGGCAGCGACGAAACACGGCGCGCGGCTTATGGACGCGACATCGTCTACGCCACGGCTCCGGCCCTGGCGTTCTATTTTTTGCGCGACCGGCAAGCCATGGCCGGCGCGCGTGCACTGGAACGCATCGCGGCCGGCATCGGTGGCGCCAGCCCGGCCGTGCCTTTGATGCGTGGCCTGTGCCTGGCCCTGCTCGACGAGGCCGACAGCATCCTGCTCGACGAAGCCGAGGTGCCGCTGATCCTGTCGCGCAACCTGCCACAAGCGGCGCGCCGCGCCTTCCTGTGGCAGGCGCTTGCGCTGGCGCGCCAGCTTGATGGCAAGCGCGATTTTGTGCTGCACGGCGCCGACCGGCTGGCCATATTGACTGCCGTCGGCGAACAGCGAGTGGACGCGCGGTCCGCCGGTCTGGGCGGGCCGTGGTTACGCCCGCGTTATCGACGCGAAGCCGTGGCCTTGGCGCTGGCTGCGTTACATGCCTATCACCGCAACGAACATTACCTGGTGCAAGGCGATGCCATCGAGTTGCTGGACCCGGTCAGCGGCCGCGTGGCGCCGGGCCGCGTCTGGTCGCGCGGCCTGCATACCCTGGTGGCGCTCAAGGAAGGCGTGCGCGTGCCACCCGAAACCGAGACGGTGGAACAGACCACCTTCCAGCGTTTCTTCCAGCGCTACTGGCGCCTGGGCGGCATCAGCGGCACATTGCGCGAGGCATCGGGCGAACTGGCCGAGGTCTACGGCACCGGTGTCGTAGCCATCCCCTTGCACCGGCCGTGCCGGCGCCATGAGCTGCCAGCGCGCCGTTTTGAAAATGTTCAGACCATGTTCGACGCAGTGGTCGGGCGAGTGCGCGGGTTGCGTGCAACAGGCCGGCCGGTACTGGTGGGCACGGACAGCGTGGCGCACTCGGAAATGCTGTCGGAATTGCTGCGACACCACGGCGTGGAACACCGGGTTCTCAACGCGCTGCACGCGGCTGGCGAAGCCGCCATGGTTGCCATGGCCGGCCGCGCCGGCAGCATTACGGTGGCCACGCGTATGGCCGGGCGCGGGACCGACATCGAACTCGACCAGGCGGCGCGCAATGCCGGCGGGTTGCACGTGTTGTCGTGCCAGCAAAACCCGTCGCGCCGGCTGGACCGGCAGTTGGCAGGAAGGTGCGCGCGCCACGGCGACCCCGGTAGCGTGGAAGAGTGGACGTGTATGGCGGCCGACGGTCCTGCTACCCCGTCCTGGCTCGTGCGCCCGCTCAAGCACTGGACTCAGCGGCGCGAGGAACACCGCCGGGCCGTACTGCGCCGCGGCCTGCTGGAGCAGGACCTGTATTGGGAGGGCCGCCTGGCTTTCGCGGGCGTATCGGCCTGAAAGCTTGTGAATCTTTCTACTGCGCATGCCAATCTGGCGCCTGCGGTGCTCACCGTACAGGTGTACGGCTGCGCTCCTCAACGCCACCTTGGCCCGCTCGCTAGGAAATCTTTCACAAGCTTTGCGTGCAATACGGATTGATGTATTTGGCGCACGGCTATCCCTGGGCGATGCAGCACCGCCGGCGCTGAGTGTTGCAATAGTACGGAAAGCGGGGGTTTTTCACTGCATTTCAGGTCATGGCCGCCATCGTGGAGGACTACTATGGAACGTTTGGATTTGCACATGCTCGTTTGGACTTGCACATGTTCTTGCAGCTTTCGGTAAAGGCCTGGGGTGGCGCGCGCATGCTGGGCGCGGCCGGAGCCATTTTATTGTTGATGGCATCCTCCATGGCACAGCCTGTCCGGGCTGCGGCGCCGGCCAGCAACACGCCCAAACCACTGGGCTGCCTGATCGAGCCCGACCGGGTAGCCGACCTCGAGTCCCAGGTCATCGGCGTGGTGGAGCGCCTGCACGTAGAGCGCGGCGACACGGTTACCAGCGGACAGTTATTGCTGACCTTGCGCGCCGACGTCGAGCGCGCCAACGTGACTGCGGCCGATACCCGCGCTCGCGTCGATGCCGACGTGCTGGCCGCCAACGCAAGCCTGGAGTTGGCCGAGCAAAAACTGCGCCGTGCGCACGAGCTCGTAGCGCAAAGCTTTGTGTCCGACCAGGCGGTGGAACAAGCGCGTGGCGAGGCTGAAGTAGCGCGCCAGAAGCTCAGCCAGGTACGCAGCCAGCAGCGGATCTGGGTCGATGAACGCCGCGTGGCCGAAGCGCAACTGGCGTTGCGGACGGTGCGCAGCCCATTCGCGGGCGTGGTGGTCGAACGTTTCGTCAATCCGGGCGAACGGGTCGAGCAACTGCCGCTTCTGCGCGTGGCGGTAATCGATCCGCTGCGCGTGGAGCTGATGGTGCCCACGGCGCAGTTCGGAACCCTGGCGCCTGGCGACCATGTAACGATCCGTCCCGAGTTGCCGGGTGTGGATGCCGTCACCGCCACCGTGCGCCACGTCGACCGCGTGTTCGATGCCGCGAGCAACAGTTTCCGCGTGCGGCTTACCTTGCCCAACCCCAACCCCAACTACCGCCTGCCAGCCGGGCTGCGCTGCAAGGCCGAGTTGCCCGGCAGCGCGACCGCCCCTGCGACGGCGCCTAAACTGGCGCCCGCTGTGAGTCAACGTTTCCAGACTCCCGGTCGCGCACCCCTCTAGTGCAGTCATTGCACCAGCGCAGACCCGCGTACGAATTTGGATGACCACGTCCAGCCCGCATCTGATCGTTGAAACCATGGAGGACCGCATCCTCCATTCGGCCGACCCCGTGCCCATGCTGCTGGTCGGTCAAGGCACCGAAACGCTGGTCCAGCAACCGATGCACGCAGCCATCGTGGGGGCCGCGGTACAGCGCAGCGAGATCGTATTCCTGGACGCCGGCCTGCCCGACAGCGCGTCCTTGCTGGCCGACCTGCAGGCGCAACAGAGGGCCGGCAGGCCGGTCGAGATCGTCACGATGGGAGCCAATCAGGATGGACTGGCGCTGATCGGCGCGACGCTGGCCGGGCGTCAGGATATTTCGGCGCTGCATGTGCTTGCGCATGGCAGCGACGGCGTGTTGCAGCTGGGCAGCACTACGCTGGACGAGCAGACCCTGCTGCGCCGTGCCGGCGAGGTGGCCGCCTGGAGCGCGGCGTTGACGACGGGCGCCGATCTGTTGCTGTACGGCTGCGACCTGGCGCAAACCGGAATAGGGCAGAACCTGGTACGCGACCTGGCGTCGCTGACGGGCGCCGACGTCGCCGCCAGCACCGACCTCACGGGGGCCGCCGCGCTCGGCGGCAACTGGACGCTGGAGTTTCAGACCGGCAGCATAGAAGCCGCTATCGCGCCGAGCTTCGCAGAGCAGGCACACTGGCAGAACCTGTTGGCAACCTATACGGTTACCAACACGGCCGACACCGCCTTGATTATTCTGCCCGCTCCCATCGGGTCGCTGCGCTGGGCCATCAACCAGGCCAATGCCAACCCCGGTACCGACACCATCAACTTTGCGCCGAGTGCCAATGGCACGATTGCTTTGGGGTTTCTGTCGGGCAATTTCGCCATCACGGACAGCGTGAACGTCGTCGGCAACGGAACCGGCAATACCGTGATCTCGGGCAACAGTCTCGATCGCGTGTTCGACCTGCGCAGCGGCACCATCAGCATGGCTGGCCTGACCGTTCAGGGTGGCATAAACAACCAGGGCGCAGGTATCGCCGTACAGGGCTCCGCAACCGTGACCTTGACCGACGTGGTGGTGCAGAACAACCTGGGCAGCGGTGGAAGCAAAGGCGCCGGAATCTTCGATACCGGCTCCCTGACGTTGCGCAACGTGATCGTGCAAAACAATGGCAACAGTTCCTCCGGAGACGCGCAGGGCGCCGGCATCTATGTCGACGCGAATGCCTCGCTCGATGCCCAGAACGTCGAGATCCGCGGCAACAATGCCAATCGCGCCGACGGGGGCGGGCTGTATGCCGACAACAATGCGGCGATGACGTTCAAGAACGTCACGTTTGCCGGCAACAATGCGCATAACGGCGGTGGTCTCTGGTTGAAAACGAGCGCGAGCCTGGTGAACGCTACGCTCAGCGGCAACACCGCGTCGTCCCAGGGCGGTGGTCTGTGGGCTCAAAACGGGGCAGCGCTCGATCATGTGACTGTCGCCTATAACGCAGCATCGAGCGGGGGCGGCGTGTTCGACCAAGGCGGAACTGTGACGATGGCCAACTCACTGTTCGTCAGCAACACAGGGGGCAGCACCAGCAACGCGCTGAATTCACTGGATTACAACCTCAGCGACGACAATTCGGCCGGTTTCACGGCCGCCCACGATCGGTCCGGCGTGGCGGTCGCCTTGTCTCCGCTAGCCAGCAACGGCGGCTTTACGCGCACCCATGCCATCGCCGCCGGCAGCGCCGCGCGGGATGCGGCCAACCCGGTTACCGTGCTTACGGCGGACCAGCGCGGGGTGTTGTATCTGACCCGTCCGGATATAGGCGCCTACGAATACAACCCGTTTGGCCAACCGCCGACGGTCAGCGCCATAGCCGGCCAGTCCACTAATGAAGACACCGCGCTGGGGCCGATTGCGTTCACCGTCGGCGACGATGGCGGCGCGGGCAGTCTGGTGGTAACGGCCACATCCAGCAACACCGCCCTGGTGCCCAATGCAAACATCGTGATCGGTGGGTCCGGCGCCAACCGCAGCGTAACCATCACCCCGGCGCTGAATGCCAACAGCAGCGCCAACGGTGGCCCTGCAACCATCACGGTATCGGTATTCGACGGCGGCACCACGGTGACCACTACCTTCAGCGTGACCGTTGCAGCCGTCAACGATGCGCCCACGATAACGGTGCCGCCGGCCCAGAGCGTCAACGAGGACACCACTTTGACGCTCAGTGGCGCGGCGGCCCCCAGCATTGCCGATGTGGACGCCGGTGCCGCGTCGGTGCAGATCACGTTGAACGTCAGCAACGGGCTGCTCACGCTGAGCCGGACCACGGGCTTGGCATTTGTCACCGGCACTGGCACCGGCAATGCCAGTATGGTTTTCCAAGGGACGCAGGCGGCGATCAATGCCGCGCTGGCCGGCCTGCAGTACCGGCCGAACCTTAACTACAACGGCCCGGACCAGCTCAACCTGGGCGTCAACGACCTCGGTAACACCGGCGCCGGTGGGGCGCTGTCGACCAATGCAAGCGTGGCGATAGCGGTTGCCGCGATCAACGACGCGCCTGTGCTGGGTCTGCCGGGCACGCAGGCGACGCCGCTTGCGACGGCGCTGGTCTTCTCGGCTGCCAGCGGCAACGCGATTAGCGTCAGCGACCCGGATGCTGGCAGCTCGGTAATCCAGCTCACTTTAAGCACCGTGGCCCAGGGCAACGGCACACTCTTGCTGGGCAGCACGGCCGGTTTGACACTGGCCACCGGCAACGGTACGTCCTTGCTGGTACTGCTCGGGACGCAGGCCAACCTGAATGCCGCGCTGAATACCTTGCGCTTCACGGCTAGCGTTTCCGCGCTTGCCCGCATCGACATCAGTGCCGACGACCTTGGCAATACCGGTGGTGGTGGTGCGCAACTGGCCTCCGGTGCGGTGACGATCCTGGTGGATGGGGGGTTTCCGCCTACCCTGGCGCTGTCGCGGGCCAGTTTCGCGTTTACCGAGAACGATCCCGCGACGGTGCTCGACCCACTTATTACGGTAGCGGACGTGGACAGCCCGACCCTGGCGTCCGCGAGTGTACGTATCGGGGCCGGGTTCGCGGGCGCCGAGGACGTGCTGGTGTATACGAACGTGCCCGCCACGATGGGCAACATCACGGGTAGCTATAGCGCAGGTGTGTTGACACTGAGTTCCAGCGCAGCCTCGGCCACGTTGGCCCAGTGGCAGGCCGCGTTGCGCTCGCTAAGCTATTCCAACAGCAGCGAAGCACCGAGCCCGGGCGGACGATCCGTCACGCTGACCGTCAACGATGGATTGATCGACAGTGCGACGGCCACCATCACGGTCAACGTGGCGGCCGTCAATGACGCACCGGTTCTGGTGGGGGCGAACGATCTCGCCTCCATTGCCGAAGACCCGGCCAGCAATCCCGGCACGCTGGTATCTTCGTTGATCGCCGGTCATATAAGCGACGTGGATGCCGCGCCGCTGGTGGGCATCGCGGTGACTGCCGTGGACAACAGCAACGGCAGCTGGCAATACAGCACCGACGGCAGCAGCTGGAATGCGCTTGACGGCGTCACGACGTCGGCCGCTCGGCTGCTCGCGGCCGATGCGCTTACGGCCGTGCGGTTCGTGCCCAACGCCAACTGGAACGGCACGGTTGGGGCGGGGTTGACGCTGCGTGCGTGGGACCAGACCAGTGGTGCGGCGGGGGGCACGGCCGACGCCGGCGTCAACGGCGCATCGGCCGCGTTCAGTTCCGCCGCCGTGAGCATCGCTGTCACGGTGACGCCGGTCAACGACGCACCGGTGCTGGCCAACGCTCTGAGTGCGCAGGACGCCGTGACCGGGACGCAACTGGTTTTCCAGTTGCCGGCGGCCAGCTTCGTGGATCCAGACGTCGGCGACACGCTGCAGTACGACGCGACGTTGGCGGACGGGTCTGCGCTACCCGCTTGGCTGGGCTTCGACAGTGGGACGCGCAGCTTTACAGCGCGCCCCACTGTCGCCGACATCGGTCAGATCGCGGTACGCGTGACCGCTACCGACGCTGCCGGCCTGAGCGCCCAGGGGCTGTTCGCAATTACCGTGCATGCCCCAGTTCAACCCCCACCGGCCGGGACCGTTGCAGCGCCCACTCCCACCCCCACCGTGGCGCAACAGCTTCAGCCCGAGGCCGCTTCAACTTCGACTCCGGCAATCGCGTCGGATCCGGTGCTTGCCGCCGCCGTATCCAGTGTTGCGCCCGGCGTCCCCGCAGCTCCACCACCGGCGGTGGATGCAGCACTGTTAGAACCCGCCACACATACGCTGGGACTCGATATCCAGTCTGTTTCCATCAACATCGATACACCACCGGTATCGGACCGGTCGCGCAACGACGCCATGGACGTCGCCACGACGCGTCCGGCAAGCCGCGCCGACTCGGTGCTGGCCGATATGCTGGTGCCGCAGTTCAGTGAAATTTCGATGTCGGCCCTCAACCAGCTGGTACGCAGCGAAGAACTCACGCGCAGGTTCGAGGAAATGCAGCGTCAGATGCAGCAGCAAGGCGAGTCGCGCAGTGCCGTCATCGCGTCTTCCATCGTGGTTACGGGCGGGGTGTCGATCGGTTACGTTGTGTGGCTGGTGCGTGGCGGTGTATTGATGAGTTCCATGTTGTCGGCCCTGCCGGCCTGGCAGATGATCGATCCGCTGCCGGTGCTGGCGGCGGCCCGCATCGGAAAAGGCGGCAAGGGCCTACAGGACGATGACGCGGAAGTAGAGCGCCTGTTCGACGAACGCGCGCCGCCCGTGCCGCCCGTGCTGCGGCCGCCGGGGTCGGATGCCGCGCGAGACGCCAAGGCGAAAGAGAGCGGCCCATGAACTCGGACCGGCCGCTCCCACGGGCGAATTCCGCACTGCGCCGCATGGAGGATGCGCAATGAGCCTGCGCTCGATCATGGGGCGTGTGTCTACACGCATGCACCTGGCGTTGGGGCTGGCGGCGATCACCATGGGGGTTGTGCTGGGCGCGGCTTACCTGGGACTGGTGCCGGATGGCGAGGCGATGACGCGCCAGCATCGTGCGGCTCTGTCCGAAACCATCGCCATCGCCGCCTCCGCGCTGCTTGACGAAACACAACCCGAGGCTTTGCAGGAGACGCTGGCCTTCATGCGCAAGCGCAACCCCGATCTGTTGTCCCTGGGCGTGCGTTCCCGCGGTGGTGCGTTGCTGGTGGATTTGAACGGCCACGCGGCCAGCTGGTCGGCGGGTCCGCATAGCGCGTCCACCGATGCGGAGGTGACCGTGCCGATCTGGCAGGCGGACCAGGAATGGGGGGCCGTGGAACTGCGCTTTGAGCCTCTGCGCGCGCCCGGATGGCTCGGTTATCTGCAGGACCCGGGCCTGCGCCTGTCGGCATTTACATTCGCCGTGTGTTGCCTGCTGTTCCTTGCTTACCTGCGCCGCATGTTGCGCGAACTCGATCCCTCGCGCGCCGTGCCGCAACGCGTGCGCGCTGCCTACGACACCTTGACCGAAGGCCTGGTGGTGGTGGACAAGACCGGCGCCATCGTGCTGGCCAACAAGTCCACCAGCCTGCTGCTGGGGGTTGACGAGCAGGGATTGGTCGGCCACTCGCCATCCGAATTTCCGTGGACACTGGCCGACGACAGCCCGCTGGCGCGCACCGCGATGCCATGGGAGGTCGCGCTGGTCAGCCGGCAGCCGCAGCGCGACATGCACCTTAACGTGACCAGCCGCAAGGGCACGCGTTATTCGCTGCGCGCAAACTGTTCACCCATCATGGACGACAACGGGGGCATGCAGGCACTGGTGATCAGCTTCCAGGACGTGACCGAACTGGAACAACGCGGCGCGGCCTTGCAAGCCGCCAAGGAACAGGCGGATGCCGCCAACGAGGCCAAGAGCCAGTTCCTGGCCAATATGAGTCACGAGATCCGCACGCCCATGAATGCCATCCTCGGTTTTACCGAAGTGCTGAGGCGCGGCGGTTCGCGCAACGCCAGGGACACCGCCAAACACCTGGACATCATCCACTCCAGCGGCAAACATCTGCTGAATCTGATCAACGACATTCTCGACCTGTCCAAGGTGGAAGCCGGCCGCCTGGAGGCCGAGCGCTTGCCCATCGCTGCGCACCATGTCGCGCGCGAAGTGGTGCAGACCCTGGCCGAACGCGCGCAGCAAAAAGGCTTGTCGCTGGACCTGGTATTCGATCAGGCGTTGCCCGCCACCATTCAAGGCGACCCGGCGCGCCTGCGCCAGATATTGACCAACCTGATCGGCAACGCAATCAAGTTCACCGAACGCGGCAGCGTCACGGTGGCGATGCGTCTGGAGCCTGCCGCGGACGCAACGCGTTATTGCATCGACGTGCGCGACAGCGGCATCGGTATTCCGTCCGACAAACTCGAGTCGGTGTTCGAGCCTTTCGTGCAGGCCGAGTCCTCCACGACGCGGCGCTTCGGCGGTACCGGCCTCGGGCTTACCATCAGCCGCGGTTTTGCACGCGCCATGGGCGGCGACATCTTCGCCACCAGCGTCTATGGCCAGGGAACCACATTCACGGTCTGGCTGGATGCGGGCGATATCGGTGCAGCAGCGCTGCTCGATCCGGCGGCACTGAACATCGCGGCAGTCGCGGCGGTGCCGGTCGAGTCGGTACGCTGGCAATTTCCGCCCAAGCGGGTGCTGGTGGTGGACGACGGCGTCGAGAACCGCCAACTGGTGCGGGTGCTGCTGGAGGAGGTGGGCCTGACTGTGAGCGAAGCCGAAAACGGCCAGATCGCGATCGATCGTATTGCCGCGGAGAGCTTCGACCTGGTGCTGATGGACATGCAGATGCCGGTCATGGACGGGCAGACCGCGACCCGCAATCTGCGCGCCGGCGGCTGCGGGTTGCCGATCATCGCGTTGACCGCCAATGCGATGAAAGGTTTCGAGCGCGAACTGGAGGCCTCCGGTTTCAGCGGTTTCCAGACCAAGCCAATCGACGTGGATGCGCTGCTGCGCGACCTGGCGCAGCGTCTGGGGGGCGAAGCGGTAGCCGCGGATGGATCCGCTGCGCCAATGGAAACGGATGCCGTGCCATCGATTGAGGATGCAGTACCAGCGCTGGATGCCGACGCGGCGCCTATCGTCTCCCGGCTGGCCAGACACCCCAAGCTGGGCCGCATCGTGGCGCGTTTTGTCGAGCAGTTGCCGGTCAAGCTGGCGCAGATGGACGACGCGGCCGAACGCGACGACTTTCAGGAACTCGCCTCACTGGCTCACTGGCTCACTGGCTCAAGGGCGCTGGCGGCAGTGTCGGCTTCGACGATCTGTTTGAACCCGCCAAGGCGCTGGAGACTGCGGCCAAGGCGGGTGACAATGCCGCCGCGGCGTCGGTACTGGTCGAGTTGCACCAACTGGACCAGCGCATCCAGCGCGCTGCGGCGCCGCAGCCGCGCATCGCGGAAGTAAGCCCATGAAGGAAGACATCTGGGCCAACACGCGGCCCGGAGAACTGGACGAGGAGCCGTCGTCGGACCGGTCGCCCCTGCTCGATGCCAAGGTCATGATGGTGGACGACGAGCCCATGATGACCGACCTGATCCAGGCGTATCTCGAAGACGCGGGTTATGCCAACTTCATCGTGGCCAACAACCCGCTGGAGGCGCTGGCGCTGCTGCGAAGCGAAGCGCCCGATTTGTTGCTGCTCGATTTGATGATGCCGCTTATGTCGGGCTTCGAGTTGCTCGATCGGATTCGCGCGGACCGCAAACTGCGTTACACGCCCGTGATCGTGCTGACCGCGGCAACCGACGCCAATTCGAAATTGCGTGCGCTGCAACTTGGCGCCACCGACTTCCTGTCCAAACCGGTGGACGAGAGCGAACTGGTGCTGCGCGTGCGCAACACGCTGGCGTTTCACGAGTACCACAATCGCATGAGCAATTTCGATGCGGTCACGCGGCTGCCGAACCAGCGGCTGTTCGACCGGGGCATCGACGAGATGGTGGCACGGCGCGATCTGGTGGGCGGCATGGTGGCGCTGTTCAGCATCGACGTGCCGGAGTGCCAGTTACTGCGCCAGAGCATGGACCAGGCCAGCGCGGACCGTCTTTCCAAAGCCATTGCGCGGCGCCTGGAGCGCTTCGCCAGCGCAGCGCATAGCGGCTCCGCGCTGGCGACCAGCAACGAACGCGCTCCACGCGTGGCGCGGCTGGGCAGCGCGCAATTCGGCCTGGTGCTGGAAGGTCTCGCGGACGCCGAGGCGGTGGAAGGCACGGCGCATCGCGTGCTGGCGGTTTTGTCCGAGCCGGTAGCGCTGGGCCTGCACGAGGTAGCACCGAAACCGTGGATCGGCATATCGGTCGCACCGGCCGACGGCGACAACGCCGAGGTGCTGCGCAAAGGGGCCGACCTGGCAGCCACGCACGGGCGCGAGCAGGGCACGCTGCAATTCCAGTTTGCATCCCCCGAACTCAACGCCCGCTCCTACGAAAAACTGACGCTGGGCCTGCAATTGCGCGGCGCCGCGCAACGCGGCGAACTGCGCCTGCATTACCAGCCCAAGCTGGATGTGGCAAGCAACCGCATCGTGGGGGCGGAAGCGCTGGTGCGCTGGCAGCATCCCGACCGGGGCCTGGTGCCGCCGGCTCAATTCATAGCGCTGGCCGAAGAGATCGGACTGATAGGCGCCATCGGCGACTGGGTGCTGGATCGCGCCTGCCACGATGCGGCCGAGTGGGCCCGCAATGGCTTGGGCGAGATCAAGATCGCGGTGAATGTCGCCAAGCCGCAATTTCTGACCGGTGACCTGTATGGAGCGCTGCGCCAGGTACTGCTGCATAGCGGCCTGTCGGCACGGCAGCTGGTGATCGAACTGACCGAAAGCATGTTGATGAACGACGCGTCCGCCAGTCTGGCGCTGATGCACGAATTGAAGGCGCTGGGCGTGGCGTTGTCCATCGACGACTTTGGCACCGGTTATTCGTCACTGAGTTATCTGAAGCGTTTTCCGGTCGATGAGTTGAAGATCGACCGCTCTTTTGTAATGGACCTGCCGGGCGGCAAGACCGACACGGCAATCGTGCGTACCGTGATCGACCTGGGCCACAGCCTGGACATGGCGGTAACCGCCGAAGGGGTGGAAACCATCGAACAGCTGGATTGCCTGAAGCAGCTGGGTTGTGACATCTACCAGGGTTTTCTGTTCAGCCGCCCAGTGCCTATGGCCGAGTTCGCCGGGCTGTTGTCGCGCTCGATCGGCCTTGGGTTGCCCAGGTCGCTGCTGCATTCGAACCAGCCGCCGTAGACGCCAGCCAGCGGTGCCAAAATCGCCCCATGCAAGCCCGGCAGTCGCCCCTGATCCAGCCCCAGCCCCAGCCCCGCAACCCATTGCATGGCTTGACGCTGGAGAGCATCGTGACGGACCTGGTCGCGCACTACGGCTGGGCCAGCCTGGGCGAGCGTATACCGCTGCGCTGTTTTACCAGCGACCCGAGCATCGCGTCGAGCCTGAAATTCCTGCGCAAGACAGCGTGGGCCCGCGACAAGGTGGAAGGCCTCTACCTCTTCATGCTGCGCGATACACGTCGTGCGCGGACGCGCGGTACTGTTGCCGGGCCGTCCGATTTTCCGTGATGCCGATGGTGTTGTCGCCGCGGGGATCGATAGCCAACCGTTTCTCAAGCGTGGGATGCTTTGGGCTATCTTGACAGGTGGTCTGCCGCGGACTTGTCGCGGCCGTTCTTGGACAACGGTCCGGACGGATTGACGAACGAACAGCGGGATGCCTGGACACGGTTTGTGGTTTCGCTGGCCATGCGAGTGCCCGCCGCGTCTGCTAGGCTTGCTGCCTTCATTCATATCGATAAGGGACATCCCATGCAATACCGTCGTCTTGGCCGCAGTGGCCTGCAAGTCAGCCAGCTGTCATTGGGTTCCTGGGTCACGTACCACAACCAGGTGGACGTAGCCGCCGCGCGCGAGATGCTGGCGGTGGCGATGGACGCGGGCATCAACTTTTTCGACAACGCCGAGGCCTACGCCGCCGGCCAAAGCGAGGTGGTGATGGGCCAGGCGTTCAAGGCGCTGAAGTGGCCGCGCCTGAACTACATCGTGTCGACCAAGTTCTTCTGGGGTCTGGACCGCGAGGGCCAGTCGATCAACCGCAAGGAAACGCTCAATCGCAAATACCTGATGCAGGCCATCGACGGTTCGCGGCAGCGCATGGGCCTGGACTTTATCGACCTGGTGTATTGCCACCGGCCCGATCCGCACACACCGATCGAGGAAACCGTCTGGGCCATGAGCGACATGATCACGCAGGGCAAGGCGCTGTACTGGGGCACCAGTGAATGGGCCGCCGCGGACATTCGCGCTGCATGGGACATCGCCGACAGACATCACCTGCACAAGCCGGTGATGGAGCAGCCGCAGTACCACCTGTTTCACCGCAAGCGCGTGGAGCAGGAGTATGCGCTCCTGTATGAGGACATCGGTCTGGGACTGACCACCTGGAGCCCGCTGGCCAGCGGTTTGCTGACCGGTAAATACCGCGATGGTGTGCCCGCGGATAGCCGTGGCTCGGTGCAAGGCATGGGTTTCCTGGTGGAACGGCTGACCGACAGCGCCAAAAATGCCGCCGTCACGCAGCTAGAGGGCGTAGCGCGCGATCTCGGTTGCAGCGTGGCCCAGCTTGCGATCGCCTGGGCCGCCCACAACCCACGGGTCAGCAGCGTCATCACAGGCGCATCCAAAATCTCCCAGCTGCGCGACAACCTGGGCGCGGTGGAGGTGTTGCCAAAACTTACGCCCGAGGTAATGGCGCGTATCGACGCGATCAGTGCGCCGCTGGCGGCCTGAGTTGGCCCAGTCCGCAGGTCCGTAAACGGCGAGTGGGGTGTCGACCCGGGCGGCTTCAATGCAGGTTGACTTGGCTCTGTCCCTGGGATTGCGCCTTGCGCGCGGTGGCTTCAAGGTGGCGCGTGGTGCAATCGCGTGCTATGGCAAAAGCGCCCAATACCGCGCCGGTTTCGTCTTTCAGCATGCCAAAGCTCAGGTCCACGTACAGGTGGTTTACGAACTTGTGACGGGCCCTGGTGGTCATCACCCGGCCGTTGTAATGGGTGGTGCCGGCGCGCAGCGCCTTACCAAACCCTTCTGCATGGGCTTTACGGAAGCGCTCCGGAATGATCGCGTCGAGATCGTGCCCGATCACTTCGGCGGCGCTGTAGCCGAAGATGACCTCGGCGCCGCGGTTCCACAGGCGGATCAGTCCTTCCGGGTCGATGAAGATGACGGCGTCCTGCGCCTGCTCGATGATCGCCCTGTGGATACTCCATGGCGCGGTTCGGGTATCTTCATGTGCTTGCATGCTTCATCTCCTTGCGTAGCGTCGCCTGGCTTACGCCCTGCAACAGGTCTGACAGCGATTGCAACTCGGTCCGGTGCAGGTCGGCCAGACCGCGGACAACCCGGTCGCCTTCGGTCGTCAGGTAAATCTCCACCCGTCGCCTGTCGCTTTTGCTTGCGCGGCGCTGCACCAGCCCCAGGACTTCGCAGCGCGACACAAGCGCGACGACGCCGTGGTGTTTGGCCTGCAGCCGCTCCGCCAGTTCGGCCACCGACGCCCATTCGCGTCCCGGAAAACCCTTCACCTGCAGCATCAACTGGTATTGCAGCGGCGTGATGCCGTTGGCGTGCGTTACTTCCTCGCTGAAGCGCAGGAAACGCCTCAACTGGTAGCGGAATTCGGCCAGCGCCTCGAAGTCGGCTTTGCCGATTGCTCCTTGGGTTCTTGTTTTTCCAACGGCCACGGGTTAAATATATCATGTCGTGATATAAATACAAAACCCCCACCGTCGCATGGTGAAGGACCTGCCTTCGCCGCGCGGTATTCACCCGGTCGGGAGTTCCGCGAGGAGGCCCGGGAACGCGGCGCTGCCGGACTGCATCTAATCGACAGGAACCCACCATGCAGACTCCCCGGCCCTTACCTTCAGACGATCTCTCCGACCGAACCCCCGATACGGAGCTGGTGTCGCGCGCGGCCCTGGGCAATACGCGGGCTTTCGAATACATCATGCGACGCCACAACCGGTTGTTGTTTCGCACCGCGCGCAGCATCCTGAAAAACGACGCTGAGACCGAAGACGCCGTGCAGGAGAGTTACCTGAGCGCCTGGAAGTCGCTGTCCGGTTTTCGCGCCGACGCGCGTCTGTCGACCTGGCTGGTGCGCATCGTGCTTAACGAAGCCCTGGGCCGCGTACGGCGCCGTTCCGGCCAGGTCATCACCCTGGCCGCGACCGCAGGCAGCGAGGAAGCTGAGCCGCGGGAACTGCTCGAAGCCAACCCGGACGAGCAACCTGACCAGCTTGCCAGCCGCGCGCAGTTGCGCCGCCTGATGGAGACGCGCATCGACGCCTTGCCGGATTTGTTCCGTGTTGTTTTCATGTTGCGTGCCGTGCAGGAATTGTCCGCCGAGGAAGTAGCCAGCGCTCTGGGTATTCCGGAAGCAACCGTGCGCAGCCGCTTCTTCCGCGCCCGCGGCATGTTGCGTGAAAGCCTGTCGCGCGACATGGACTTCGCGACGGAAGACGCGTTCTCGTTTGCCGGCGTGCGTTGCGACAACATCGTTGCGCGCGTGTTGACCAGCATCACCCCGGGCTGCACCCAGGCACCGGCTCTTTGACCCACCAGGAGATCTCAAATGTCTTTTCTCATCATGCCGACCCCAGCCGCGGCCCGGCGATTGTTTCTCGGCCGATCGGGCCTTGTGTTGTCCGGCGCGGCGGTCGCCTTGTTATCGGGCAACGACGCGCTTGCCGCGGTCGCGGGCGGCGACTCGGCCGGCGACGTGCAAATCCTCAACACCGCGCTGGGCGCCGAACTCGAAGCCATCGCGGCGTATCAACTGGGTGCCGAAAGCAAGCTGCTGCAAAAGCCGGTGCTCGACCTTGCTGTCGGGTTTCAGGGTCACCACAAGGAACACGCGGACTTGCTTGCCAAAACCATCACCAAGCTGGGTGGCAAACCGGTGGCCGCGAAAACCAAGTACGACTTCCCGGTAGAGCAGCTCAAGTCGCAGGCCGATGTGCTCAAGTTCGCCGCCAGGCTGGAGCAGGGCGCCGTAAGTGCCTACCTGGGCGCAGTCCCCTTGTTTGGCAATCGCGATCTCGCCAAGGCCGCCGCCAGCATCCTGGGCGACGAGGCCATGCATTGGGCAATTTTGCGTCAGGCCCTGGGCGAGGCGCCGGTCCCTTCCGCCTTCATGGTATGAGGCCGGGCGGCCCGTGGCTGGCCGCCGTGTTGTTGCTGGGTAGTGTGGTTTCCGCTGGAGCGGCGCCCGACGCGGCGCGCGGTGAGCAAATCTACAGTCGTTGCATGGCCTGCCACGCGCTCGCGACGGATCGGGTCGGCCCGCGCCATTGCGGCGTAGTCGGGCGCCGCGCGGGCACGGTTGCCGGATTTGAGTATTCGAAAGCGATGAAAGAATCCAGACTGATCTGGGATGAAAAAACACTCGACCGGTTTCTGACCAAACCGCTCAAGCTGGTTCCCGGCAGCAGCATGACCTATGACGGTGTGCCCGAGGCCAGGGATCGCGCGGACCTGATTGCATATCTAAAGCAGGCGGCCAGTTCACCTCCCTGCA